>JAUXBQ010000025.1 GCA_030619365.1 candidate division FCPU426 bacterium
CAATCCCGACGACGCTTATTTTGGCGATAAAATACCTACGGACGCCTGTACGTATGACAGCAATAGTGATGGAAACCAGGAGGCAAACTGGGCGATCGAATGGCAGAACAGCCACACCCAGGGCATTGATTGGTATGATTGCGAATCAGCTCATAGCCAGCCGTTAAATGCCAATCAGAAAGCCTATGCCGCGTGGTATTTATGGGCAAGACTGGCGAACTGGGCCGGCGAATTCGCTGCCGATGCCTCCAACCTGCCTTTTGTGGAACATGTCTTCCCCAATCCGGCCAAAGAGAGAGTCAGTTTTCAGTTCAACTCGAAGACGCCCACAAGCAGCCCTGTTAATATCTTGATCTACAATGTCAATGGCGAGTTGGCCGTCAAATACACAGATGTATTTTCCACGCCAGGACAGATCATCTCCATTGAAACCAAAAATCTAGCCAGTGGTGTTTATATTTACCAAATCTATTATGGAAACTATAAAGGCCAATCCGGAAAATTTGGAATAGGCAAATAGGTTTTGTCTTAGGCGCCGGCTTGAACGCTCGCTGTCTCCCCCCCCCCGCGTAACTTGGGTAACTTGGGGGACGGAGTTAGATGATTAGTTTTAGCCCGTACTCATCTGCTGCCTTCTCCCCTATTTTAATCAAATTACTTAAAGATGGCCTTGTAATATGTAAATAACGCGCCAGTTGTGCTCCATTAAACCCAACTTCGTTATATCCCCAGAAAGCCAACAGGCCTTTGGCATATGTTATTTGATTCAGCCTTCCCCTTTTTTGTAAATCTTCGATTCTTATAGACATAATATCACATACCCTTTGCGCTAACCGCTCTAAATTCCAGCCTGCCCGCATTATTTTTTCCTTCTTTATCATTTCCTCTTCCGCCCATTTTAAAACCTTATCGACAAATTCTCCGTCTCCCAAAATTTGTTCGTCCCCTCGCCAATATTCCTTATTCTTTTTCAATTCCAGCACTCCGCCCCATCCACCAGCGCTTCTTTTTAAGCCGCCGCCTACCAGGTCCTCTCGTTTTCCCATAAGCCATCCATCCTCAATGAATTCCCGATATGCTTTTATGGCTTTACTTTTCACAGTCCCGAACTGTGCTAGAATCTCCGCCGGCGATTGCCATGTGTTTTTATTCTTCCCAACCAAGACCAAATGTCCGGTCCATGGATACTCGTCTAACTCATCGATTGTTTTGATAATTCCGGCTCGCACAGGATTGAGGTGAATGTATCGAACCAGTTCCAATAAATATGAATCCTCCTGGCATAAAATGGATTTATATCGATTTTGGTACAAATATCCATTGCGTTTATGCCGTCGGTTAAAATAAACAGCATACCCCGTCAATATTTTTCTCATCAGTTCACTCAAGCTTTTTTCAGATGTGCGGATCAACAAATGTACGTGGTTCGTCATCAAAACCCATGCATAACAACGGCAGTCGGTTTTGTCCAAAGCCTCAGCCAAGCGGCGCAAAAACTCGCGCCGGTCAGCCTTGTCCCTGAATATCGCCGTCCGGTTTAACCCACGGGTGATAACGTGGTAGATAGCTCCTGGTAGGTTTAATCGCTTCTGTCTGGCCATAATATTTTGTTAGACAGACAAATCGATATTTTCATTCATGTTTTATTGCTTTTTCCTGTTTTTTAAACTAATAATCTTACTCCGTCCCCCAGTCTTCCACCGAATTTTCGCATTCGGTATTCAATCCAGGGCGAGGAGACCTCGCCCCTACGAAGGTTGTCCAGCCGGGTATATTCGGCTCTGAACCTCAGAACCCGCTCATAACCGCAACAATACTGTTGTATATACAATTGTAATACAATATAATTTTTATAATGAGCGAGATTAAGAGGTGACTAGAATGAGAACCAATAAATTGTCTTCTAAAGAAAAAGAAATAGAAAATGCATTATTGGAAGATAAATATATCGATGTCAGTAAAATTGAATTGCAGGAAATTTCCCAGGCTCTTGTTCGGCGGAAAAAAGATGCGGTTTTAAATATTAGAATAAATAGTCAGGATTTGGAATATCTTAAACAAAAAGCTAAAAAACTCGGTATACGATATCAAACCTTCATATCGGAAATTCTTCATAAGGTAGCGTTGCACTAATTTCCGGCACTCGGTTGTAGTGGAGTCCCCTTTAAATACTAAATCCCCCGGGGTCGGCAACTCCGCGATGAACGGGAGCGCGTACTGCCGGGGGATTACGTAAACCGCTGATATTGTGCGAAAAGCGCTTTCAGATGGCTTTGATTTCCAGGCGGGTAACTCTTTTCCACAGTTCTTCGATTTCCTTATAATCCGCTTTATGCCGCAAGTTTGATCGGATGGCGTTTTGGCCTTCGTTCAAAAAAGCAAACTGCTCCTTAAACGTGGCTCGTTCCTTTAATGCCTTGATTTCCGAACGAAACGACTCAACTACGGTTTTGAATTCATTCATCGTGATTTTTCCTTCTTCCGCCATTTTTTCGCCTCCCAATTTTGTGTTATCCGGCGATTTCTGTCAATCGCCAAATCCCATAAAATTAGACAGGCAAAATTGAAATTCCATGCACATAATATTTTCATTCGGTATTCAATCCGGGTATAAACGTAGGGGCGGGGCTTGTCCGGCGAATGCCGGATCCCCCGCCCTATGTGGTTTGTTTTTCCGGTGCCTGGCGCCGGTTTTTCTTAGGTAAATAACTTTTGTATATCCAAAACCGTGGCATAAATAATCACGCCGACCAGCAGCAACAACCCGGCCAAGGTAACCGGAATTTGCCAACGCGGCGCGCCCGGGTGTATTTTTTCAAAAAGGCAGAGAATAATTTTGCCGCCATCCAGACCGGGAATCGGCAATAAATTCAAAACCGCTAAATTGAGACTTAGCATAATGGTCAATAACAATGTTTTTCCCATATCCGCGGAAATAATATCCGCGCCTTGCGCAACAATCCCCACTATGCCGCTGAGTTGACCGGGGTGGGAAAACAAAAGCGGTATGGACAGGATAATGTGATTAACCTGCAGAACCATTTGGGACCAGGGATGGATAAACAGCCCGGCCCAAGACATTCCTCCCTGGATAATATTCACAACGCTAAAAAGCAGGACGGGTAATAGCAGGTTAGCGAGCGGTCCCCCGAGCGCAAATACCACGCGGCGACGCATCGGTATTTTAAAATATTCGCTTTCGGATTCCAGCGCCGGCAATATATACCCGCCTAAAGGAATCCAGGAAAGCCGGAATTCCGTTTCCCCTATTTTTCTTGACACAAGTTTGGGGCCAAACCCGATCGAAAAAACGGCTATGGGAATTTTCATAATTCGTCCGGCGATTAAATGTCCAATTTCATGCACCAATATCAAAATGCCGATAATGAAAATAATGATCAGGTAGTGCATATTATCTCCTTTTTTTATAGCTTATCCGTTTTTATCTTTTTGCTTAAATTCACCGGCGGCCAGTTTCCCTTGCGAACCGCCTGCTCAAAATCACCTGCCAGGTCCCAGTAGGGTGAATAATTCATCACTCCGTTTCCGAGAGACGGTACACCACGATCTTCCGGGAGGGATCTTCCGCGGGATCTCCCAGGACGAACAATGGTTCAGCCGGTAAAAGGTACTCAGAGTGGTCGAAAAACTTAAAATAGTTTGCTATCGCGGACTGGTAGTCCACCAGGTAGTCGATCCCCTTCTCCTGAACATACTCCCCCAGCCGTTGCTGTTGAAACACTTCCAGAATTTCGTTGTTCACCACGCCATCCAGGTTGACCACCTGCCGTCCGGACCAGTAGCCGTAGATCCCGGCATTGAACGCGCCCACGCGGGCGTCTTCCGGCAGGTTGGATTTCATCCAACGCGCGGCCTGCAGCATTTGAATCTGATGGGGGTAACTATGCTGCCGGATAATCAATACGTAGGCAGCGGCTGATAAATACAGAGCCACCAGACTCAGAACAGCGAACCGCAGGCGGGATTGGCGCCAGGCGCTGAGTTGAAACCCGTACAGCAGCGTCAGGGCGAGCGGAATCAGTACGATCAGCATGGAATAAAAATACCGCCAGTGCGAGGCCCGGTGATAGAAGGTGTAATAGGCGAACATGAACAGAATGTAGGCCGCGCCCACTCCAAAAGGCTGGAGCAGATTCCGGAGAGGACCGCCCTGCCAGCGAAAGCGGCCCAATAAAAATCCCAGGACCACGGCAGGCAATACGAGGAAAAAGATAATAATCCGCTTGGGCGCGGTGTAAGGAACACCGGCCAGCATATTGCCCAGGATGTAAACGTTCCAGGCCAGGCTGCGCGCGGCCGACGCGGCGTAATCCAGCAAGCCGGGCGACCGGCCCAGGTTTTGCTCAAAAATAAGCCGCGCGCGCAAGGGGAATATTTTCCCTGAATCCTGCGCCACGCTTCCGAACTCAACCAGATTCCAGGTGATCCAGGGCGCGAGCAAGAGCAGCGTGACCGCGCCGGCTATTGCGGCGGCTTTAAAGTGGGAAAATTGATATTTCCCGCGGATCAAGAGAATCACCACATCAACCATGATGATGAGTGGCAGAAAAATCCCTTCAGTCCGGGACAACAGCGTGCAACCCACCAGCGCGCCGAACCCGGCCCAGTGCCAATAGTTCGGACGCTCAGCCGAGCGCAAGTGCAGGTAGGCCAGCAAGCTGGCGGCCAGGAACATGCCGTAGAGCGCGGTTTCTAACCCGTTTAATTCCAATGATATTGCGTATGGATTAAGCGCGTACAGCGCAAAGGCCAGCAGGCTGAGAAAGGAATCCCCCGTGGTTTTCCGGACCAGGGCGGCGATAAGCAAAGCAGTGACCAAGCCAAAACCTGAGGACAAGGTCAACAGGATATGCACGACCGCGATCTGGGAAAAACCCAGTTTGATTATTGCGGCGCAGAGCAGTAAAAACAGGGGGTGAAAACCATTGGTCTGGCCCAAGCCGTCAAAAGACACGCCCTGGCCACTTACCCAATGCGAGGCCAGCTTCAGATAGTAAAACATGTCGTCCGAGACCGTGAGCACCAGTAATTGGTCTATAGGCTGCCAGGCCAGCAGCCATCGCCACAGCACTGCCACCACCGTAACCGTCAGCCCGGCGTAGATTTCCGGAGACAGTGATTTCCTCCCGTCCTGTGACAACTCGTTCATCCTCCTGTTTATCATCCAGCCGGATTTATCTTCGCCATCCTCCGGCCAGGAAAAATATCTTGAAATACAAGGCCAGGCGCCCTGCCAAATTCTTCCAGGGACGAATAAAAAGGGCGGTGAGTATGAACCGGCCAATCATCCAATATTGCGAATGAAACAGGGTAATCACCCTGGCCGCCAGTTCACCGCACCAGCCCCGGTGCTTGCGCCAAAACCTGAACGCGCTCCGGTAATGAATGAGCACGCCCTCGCCTTTCATCTGGGCCATGCCCGCGCCCCAGTGGTGATAGACCTGGGCCGCGGGTTGGTAGCGGACCTTGCCGCCTTCCCGCGCCAGACGCAAAAACCAATCCACCTCTTCATAATATATAAAGAATTGTTCGTCCAGCAGCCCGATCCGTTCAAACGCCTCCCGCCTGGCCAGCAGGCAGGCGCCTGACACTTCGTCCACGTCAGTTGGCTGGGTGAAATCCACGCGCCCGAACACCTGGCGCTGCCACCATTTGGTTTGCTTAATTTTTTCAGGCAGCAACCCTTCCCAAAACATGCGGCCCAAGGTGGGAAAACGCCGGCCGGAGGGTTGCAGGCTCCCGTCCGTATTCAGCAGTTGCGGGCCTACGGCCATCAGTCCGGGCTCCCCGGTCAATTCCCCGTACAGCCGGCTGAGCGCGCCGGGTTTCATCTCCGCGTCCGGGGCCACCAGGGCCCAGACCGGCGCGCGCGCCCGGGACAGGGCCTGGTTGGTCCCGGCTGCGAAGCCCCGGCTCTCGGGATTGGCAATAAGCACCACTTCCGGATATTGATCCTGAACGGCTGGCACGCTGCCATCGTGCGATCCATTGTCCACTACGATGATTTCCATATCCAATTGCCCGGCTGCTTGGCGCAAAGACGCCAGGCAGCGCAGCAGCAGGTCGCGGGTGTTCCAATTGACAATGGCCACGGAAAGGCGGGGCGTTTCGCTCATGGGCGGGACTGCTCCTGAAATTCCCAGGTTTTCAATCCGGCCAGCCAACACCACCAGAGCGCCAGGCGGTTCAGCCAGCGGCCGGCCAGGCCTTGATGATTGGTCACGCGGCAGGTCATCCAGCGGATGATCTCCTGGTCCGGGACTTTTCGTTCACTCTGCAACGTCTGCCGTTTGGCCCGGACCAGAGGCTGATGCGCGCGGATCCAGCGGCGCGCCCGGCGAAGCGGTTTCTGACTGCGGCCCTGGCGCCAATCGCCCACGCGCTCTCCCAGCCGGGCCAGGCACCAGAGCGGCCAGGCCCGCCGGCGCGTTCGGCCGGAAAACAGCGTAAGATAATTCAACAACCGGTTCCGTTCCAGGTAATAACGGTTCTCGTCATCCAGCTTCCCCACCGTGGCGCCGCCGATATGTTTGACCACCACGTTCGGCAAACGCAGCACCGTAAATCCTTTTAGCCGGGCCCGCCAGGCCAGGTAAATTTCCTCGTGAAAAAACCCGTAATCCTCGTCAAAGGGCAGGCCCAGCAGGTCGCGCTTATAGATCAGCGAACACCCGGCCGCCCCGAACGTCAGCGTGGTGTCGCGGAACACGTTCTGAATGACCGTGCCGGTCAGGCTCATGGACCCGTTGTAAGGATAATGGGCCATGTTCAGTTGCAGGTTAAATACGCCCGGCCCGGCCAGCGCGGCTCGCGGGTCAGCTTCCAGGGCCGCGACCAGGCTGCTGATAAAATTGCCGGGCAGAAAAACATCATCCGAAATGAGGGCCACGTAATCGGATCGAGTATGTGACACGCCGGCATTGTTGGCCCCGGCAAAACCAAGATTTTCAGGCAGGGACAAAACCTCGACGCCCGGATAATTTGCCCGGATTTTATCCGGGGTCTTGTCCGCGGAGCCGTTGTCCACCACCAGGATTTTTAAATCAGGCCAATCTTGGGCCAGTACCGTGGCCAGGCATTTTTTCACACGGTCCCAGCCATTATAGGTCAGGACGATCGCCGCCACCGTGGGCCGGTTCATGTGATTTTTATGCCCCCCTGGCGCGTGGGGTGCAGGATGCGCGTGAAAATTTCCATGTCCACTTCGTCAAACGCCCGGAGGACCCATAGCAGCAGGCAGTAAACCACGCCGCCGAGCATGATCTGAAAACCCAGGTCCCAGGACGTGATGAAATACAGCACTCCGTACATGACGGCCGCGGCCATAGCCGGCCGCAGGAAATTCCCGATGGTGCGCCAGCGCAGGGCCAGCGGCTTGCGCAGGGCCCACATGAACAGGCCGATGGTCAGCACCTCGGACCCCAGTGTCACCCAGGCCGCGCCCAGCATGCCAAAGCGCGGTATAAGCAGCGCGTTGAAAATTACGTTGCAGACCATGCCGATCAGCACCAGCACGGTGATGGTTTTCTGGCGGCCCATGGTGATCAGGTAGGGCGCGTTGATGCTGTTGACCGCGATCAGGACCAGGGTCCACATCAGGATGGAGAGCACGGGCACGCTCGCGGCGTAGTCCGGGCCGTAAAGGACCTGGATGAATTTCGGCGCCAGCATGAATGTGCCCACAGCCAGGGGCAGCGAGGCCATCCACATATATTTTAAGGAGCGCCGGTAGATCAGCATGAAGCGCTGGGTGTTATTGGCGTAGCTCGCCGAGATCACGGGAAAAATGGCGCCGCCGTAGTAGGCCGGGAGGATCAGCGTGAATTCCAGCAGGCGGTAGGCCGCATTGTACAATCCCACGGCCTCCTGGCCCTGCAGAGAGGCCAGCATGATCGTGTCCACGCGGAAATAAATAACGGAAAAGAGATTGGCCAGGGCCAGGGGGTAGGCCTGGCGCAGCATTTTTTTCCAAAACGCCAGGTCCAGGGACCAGGACGGCGGGCTGAAATAAAACAGAACGCCGAAAAGAAATACCATATGCACGGCCGCGGCCAGGGTATGGATCCAGATCAGGGCCATTACGCCGGCGCCCACGGCCAGCGCGCCCAAGGATACGGTCACACGCAGGGTCGTGACTATTACGGACACGGTGGCAGTGATTTCCATGCGCTGGTGCGCGTAGATAATCGCCGAGGCCGTGTCCACGTTGCTGTTGAAAAACAGGGAGAACGCGGCCACCAGGGTCAGTCCGACGATGAGAGGCGGATGCCCCAGGAGCACTACGGTCAGCACCATGCCGGACCCGGCCAGCAAGGACAACAGAAAGCGCAGGATCGCGATATTGCTGAAATAGCGCGCGTCCTGGTCCGGTTGGCGCGCCAGGTCCCGGGTGGTCAGGGTTCCCAGCCCGAAATCAGTCAGAATAAAAAAGATGGCGTTCATGGACAAGACGAAGGCGTATTGCCCGAATCCGGCCGTACCCAGTTGCCGGGCCGCGTAAATGACCAGGGCCACGCCCAGGGTCTTGTTCAAAACCCCGGCCACGATCTGTACCAGGGAGTTCTTGGCAATGCGCGCCGTGGGATTCAATTTTGGTTCACGCGTGGTCTGCTCCATGCCAACTCCTTTTATAATTGCCAGGCCTGGCCGGCCTAGGCGATCAAACGGCCCTATTATATAAAATATCTTTCGGGATAGTGAGGTTTTTCAAAACAATCCGGATGCATGTCACTGACCGGGAATCAGACGATAGACGCTGACCTCTGAAAATTCGCGCTGTAATTCCGCCCGCTGGGCCAGGCACTCCTGCATTTGCATCACTAGCCCGGGGTCCAGATAGGTTTCCGGATACAAATCCGTCCGAAACAAAACCCAACGCACGCCAAGTTCCTCCAGTCGCTCGGCCAGGTTTTCCGGAGTTTTCAGCGCCCGGTAGTCCACGACTTTCTGCTGTACCGCGTCGCCCCACACGTAGTCCACATCGAGGTGAAATCCCCGGTTTTCGCCGAAGAGCAGCACTTTTTCCTTGGGAGCGACCTGTTGGTTCAGCCATTGGCAGGCCGGATAGTGCTTCAGTTTTTGCGCGCAGTACGCTTCCGCGCTGGCCAGGCCGAGCAGGGTTTTCACCTGCAGGGGAGTGTCCCGGTGCAAAGGAGGATGAAAAAGAAAAAACAGCGTGGCCAGGGCCACGGCCAGGAGCCGTTCGTTCCGGGTCCCCAGCGCCCACACCCGGGTGATCCCTACGGCGGCCAGCCAGGCGGCCAAGGGAAAAAGAGGCATGAGAAACCGGACCTGGGGCGAACTGAGGAACCAGATGACGAGAAAAGCCGCCACCGCGGCCGCTGGCAGCGCCCAGTGTGGTTTACTCCCGGGTCCCGGCTTCTGCCGGCCGTGGCGCAAAAGAAAAAACCAGATAAGCCCCACCAGCAGTAACCCAACCAGCGGCCAGCGCAATTCCGCGCCGCCCACGCCAAAATCCCCGCCGTGAACAAACAGGTCATACGGCAGCCGTACCAGACCCAGCCAGCCGTGGTCCTTCCCGGCGAATTCCCGCGTCATGCTCGTCATCCGCTCGGCAGTGGCCAGGTCCCAGTCCACGCCGCCGAACAGGCGATAACCCAGGGGCCAGATGGGATTTCGGCCCAACCACCAGGCACGCCCCATATAAGGCAGGGATGGCAACAACCCCCAGCCGGCCAGCCAACCGATCCGGAGCAGGCGCTTTTGGTGGCTGGCACCGGGAGTGCGCCACACGCGGCTGGAGGCCAAAAACCAGGCCAAGGCGACCAGGATTAATCCATGCCACTTCACCGCAGCGAGCATCCCGACCAAAAACACCGATAATACCAGCCAGCGAAAGGCTTGGTTCTCTTCCCTGAGAGCGCGTAGGGCAGCCAGCAGCGCCAAGGCCGCGTAAGCGGCCAGCGCCAGGTCGATAAAGGCCGTGCCGGATTCAATATGGACCAGGTATTGGGCGCAGAAAATGACGGCAGCCAGCCACCCGGCAGCTGGTTTCCCTTCCTGTTGCCCAAGGGCGATCAGGGCCGCAGCCGCCAAAATACCGAAAAAATAATGAACGACCTTGGCCCCCACGCCAAAGGGAAAGATCAGCGCGGGCAAGTACAGCATCTCGACCAGTTGCGGAAAAAGATTATGGAAAATGTCCGGCCGGAAATAAAATCCCCCGGATTGTAAATACATTTTAGGCAGGGCCAGGTGATACGCCAGCGCATCCCAGCCCGTCTCCGGAGAGAGTGCGGAAATGGCGTTCAAAACCAGCAAACTGACCAAGGCGGCCCAGGCCAGGCGTTTCCCAATCCCGGAATTCAGTTTGGCTCCTCCCTGGTCCTGGCGCTGCCACTTTTGCCAGAACAATACACCGGCCAGCAGCCATATCCCGGAAATGACCCAGAGCAGAAGAGGCGAGAGCAGGTTCAGCGAGGAAAACGCAAAGAACAAATAGGACAGCAACGCGGCGCCCACGCCGGCGGCCAAGACCCAGCGGGCGCACCGGATCGGAATTGAAAAGGCCAGGCGCCTCAGCACCAGGCTGCCCAGGGCAATGCTGCCCGCGATCAGCCCTCCGGACCACAGCAACAGGGTTACGTAATAAAGCAGCGAAGCGAATTTCATTTGTTTATCTTTCTCCCCTGCTGGCCACCCATATCAGCGCGCCGATGCCCGCTACCCATATCAGTGCCCATATGAAGTGCGGCCAGCCCGGATCCACCAGCAAGCTGGGAAAAAACGAGGGCGCGAAACCCAATTTGCTCCACAAAAGCTGCTTGGGCGAAGAGTAGCGCAGCATGGGCCAGGCCGCGCAGATCCAAGCCAGAAATACGCTGGCCACCAGGCACAAGCCTCCCAATACCCGCCAGATTTCACCCCGGCGTCCCAGGCTTTCCCAGCCCCGGAATACAAAGGGAAACAGAAGCAGCACGCCGGGAATCATTTGCCGGGAAAACAGGGCCGCGCTGCCGCTGAAGTCGTCGTAACTGACGTACAGCGCGTATTGCACCAGAAAAACAAGTCCCACGATGCCGGCTGCGCGCGGATTCTTTTTACGCGCCGCCAGGCAACCGATTATTCCCAGCATCAGCAGGGGCGATGTGGCCAGCACCCCGAAATCCCGGTCAACCAGAATCCCCAGGGCGTTCCTCGCTCCCAGATACGAAAAGGGCGAGGAAAAAACGCCGTAAGGATTGTCCGCCACGCCGAATCCGTAAAAATGAGTAAAGAACCAGACAAAGAGCGCGGCCGAGACCGCAATGATTCCCCCGGCAGCCCAAAGCTCGCGCTTTTTCACGCCCGCAACAAACGGCAACAAACAGCCGAGCAGCGCGGCCAGGGGAATAAACTTGGGATAAAACCAGGGCAGCAGCGCGACCGCCCCGGCGGCCATCAGCATCCCGGCCCGGCCGCCCCGATGCCAGGCCAGCAAGCCCAGCAGAAAAACCAAGGTCGCCGGCAGTTCAGGATAAATCAGGTCAAAATACACACCCAGGGGAACGCTCACCAGGGCCAGCATCCACACCAGCAGTGCCGTGCGTTTGTTGCTTCCCCACCCCCGGGCAAAAACATAGAGGCAGGCGGCCAGGCCGGAAGCCGCGAGCGCCAGGCCGATTACGGCGCCCATCCTGCCCAATAGGATATATCCCGGCAGGAGCAGGGCCGACAACAAGGGAAAATGCTTGGAGATCGTCTGGCCGTTGCGCGTGGGCGCGGCGTGAAAATCCAGGTCTTGGGCCGGGTAAAATGCCCGAAAATCCCGGTGTTGCAGGTTGTCGCCCAGATCAATATCGCCCTCGTTTTGCAGGCTGTGGGTCATGAGCAGATAATGCGGTTCGTCACCGGTAGGCGGATAGACCGCAATGGTCCAGGCGGAAAGCAGAAGATAAAATGCCAGCCCCAGGCCCAGCAGCACGGGTACTTTCACCGGCAGGCCGGACTCCCGGTCCTGATAGGCCCTGCTGAACAAGCGCACGCCCATGATCACTTTGAGAAACAAGGATAGCGTCAGCCAGGGACCGGCCCAGAGCAGGAACAAGTACCCGGCCGGGGGCAAGGCGAGGAATGATTGTTTCCAGAAAATATAGACCTGGCCCAAAACATCAAGCTCCAGGCCCGCGCCGAAGCGGCTCAGCGCGGGATAGAGCACCAGGCCCAGGGGGAGCAACAACAACGGCAAGTCCAGGAAGGAAGCCAGGCGCATGGCCCGCATCGGGTCCAGCCGCAGCCATTTTTGGCCGGCCCAGACCGTGAACCACCAGTTGATCCCGGCCCAGGCACAACCCGCGGCCAGGCCGAGAAAAAGTGTGGCCAGATCGGGCCTGATCAGTTCCCTGGGAAAGCCGGCCTGAAACATGCCGGACCACACGGCAAAATACAGGCCCGTGGCCAGACCATAACTAAAAGGAATTAAAAGCGTGAAATACTCGGTGGGATGCTTCCAAAGCCGATGCATCAGGGGGACGGTTCCAGGTTATCCTTGGCCTGCCGGTTTAGGTCAGTGCGGGCCCGGTATACTAAATATGCCCCGCCCCCGAGCAGGAGCACACCCAAAACGATATCTCCCACGCCCACCGGGTCCTGGAAGGACGGCAGGACCGAATACAGCCAGCCCCAGAGTTTGCAGCTTTCTCCCAGTTTGATCCGCGCGCTCTCGAGGCTGAGAAAGGGCCAAACCCACTGGAGACAGGCCACGGCCGCGCCCCAGGCGCCCAGGATTAAGAGTTTGCGGCGCCAGCGGGCTTCAGGGCCCAAATAATCAATGATCGCGGCCAGCCCGAGTCCAGCCAGGGGAATGACGGTCGCCAGCACCCGGTGAAAGCTCGAGCCTTCGGCCCGGGGATCGGGAAAGACCATGGAGAACAACACGGCGTGCACGAGCGTAATGATCGCTGCCCAGGCCAGCAGCCGGTGGCGGGTTCCCAGCAGCCACCACAGTCCAGCCACGCCCAGCACCCAAATCGGCGCGCTCCAGACCAGGCCCACAAAACGATCGCTGAAAAGCGCCAGCAGATTGAGCCAGGCGCCGGGCTCCCAGGGCAGGTTAAAATCGTAAACCGGCTGGCTCAGAAAAAACCGATAGATCTTCAAATAAAACCAGGCGGCGAAAAATCCCGGAATCGCGGCCACGCCCAGGACCCCCGTGAGCTGCCAGGACCGTTTGGCCCGGTTCAGGAGCACGGCCAGGACGCCCAGGAGCACGCCGGCCGGCACCAGAGCGCGCAGCCCGCCCAGCAGCATCAGGCCAGCCGCGAGCCCGACGGCGTAAGCGGAGGCCTGGTTTATTTTAACGGGGTCCGCAGCGGCCGCATAGGCTTCCCGCAGGCCCCACAGCAGCAAAAACGCGCCGGCTGCCACTTCGTATTGTTGATACCCGTACAGCGACAGGGGGAAGTTGACCAGGGCAATCAGCCACACCCAGAGACTGGCGCGCGGTGAAAATCCCCGGTCCCGGCACAGACCGAACAGTTGGGCCGCAGCCCCGGCGGCAAACAGCATGCTCAGCACGGACATGAGCCAGCGTCCCTGCAATAAATAGAACGTAAGGAACAAGAGTGGCATGCCTGGGGCCACGGGCAGGAATAAGCGGCCGATGGAGTCGGTGTGGCCCTGAAAGCCGATGCGCGGGTGCGGATGCCAATGCAGATAATCTCCCCGCCCCAGCACGCCGTCCGCGTTAAACGAAGCGTCAAAGGCCAGGGCTTGCATGACCAGCAATTGCGAGCACTCCCCGCTCTGCGGCGGAGTCATGCAGGCCGGCCAGCTCAGTAGCAGCAGGTACGCGAGCATTCCCAGTACGAATAAGTTCCTCGGCGTCTGCGTCTCCGCCCGGGCTTGCCTCACGCGGTTGAGCAGCAGCGCGATCTTGGCGCCCAGCGCCAGCATGATTAAAAGGCCTCCGGCCAGGAGCATGCCCTTGGCGGACGGCGCCAGCACCACGCTGTCCCGCCACCAGGGCAGCCAGACGAATCCCAGAAGTTTTAAAGCGTAGGGCTGAGTCAGACGGCTCACAAGGGGTTCCAAGAGGATGAGCAGCGGCAGCAGCGCTAAAGGCAGGCCCGCCAGGATATCCTGGGCGCGCACCTGGTACGGATCGCATTGGAATTTGTTTTCCATCAGCCGCCCAATGCCACCTGTCCATAGGCTCAGCAAAGCGGCCAGGCCGGCCACCTTGAAAATGCCCCACCCCACGCTCCCAGTGCCAAAGGCAAAGGCGTTGAACCATTCCCACCAAATGACCAAACCCAGGACTTGCAGGGCTATTGCCCCAAAGAGGAGTGTTGGGTGCAGACGCGGCTGCATGACCTCACCATCCTCCCGGAAAAATGTATTTGTAAATGAGTACTTTTTCATTCTCGAACACAATTTTCAAGGGAACTCCCGCAGCCTCAAAGGGCAAGGCCTGAGTTTTATACAGAATAACATAAGTAATACTTTCTTTTTCGAGAAAATCGCGGGCCTCGACCACATTGGCCTCCCGAAAAAAAGTACGCGCGGCCCGGACCCGGGCCTTCACCGGATATCCCATGATTTGCGCGGAAACCGTGTCCTCCAGATACGTGTTTTTCAACGCTACTCCGGCTACCAAAGCCGAGTCCGGCCAGGTTGTGGTCTGGTTTCCGGTTTCCGTTGCCTGAGCCAAAGCGCCATTTCCTTCCACACCCGTTTCCCCGCTTTCCTCCGCGGCTGCGGATTCATGTTTTCCCGCCTCCGGCTGGGTAGCCAGGAATTTTTTCAGCATTTGCTCCCGACGTTGCAATTCCTCCCAGTGTTTCTGCTCGGTTTGCCGGGCTTGCTCAAGCTTTACCTTCAGGGCGTTCAACTGGGCTTTGGTTTGCCGTTCATCCTTAGCCAGCTGCTCGGCTTTCTGGACAGCCTCAGCCAGGGCTCGCCGCTTGACCAGGCGTTCCGCCTCGGTATCCGCGATTGCCGCCGGACTGCCGGACCTTGCCTCCACCCGCGGTTCAGCCGCGGACGCTACCGTGTCTCCACCGGCCTCAATGACCGTTTCCGCCTCCGGGATTTCCGGCTCCCCGGCGGACGCCGCCCCGGTCTCGGCTTCCGGTGCCACGGCGGATTCCGGGGATGCTTCGTGCAATGCTTCCAGTATTTCTTCCGGCTGTTCCAGGGAGGTCAGTTCTCTTTCCAGGGGCTTGATCTGCTCCAGGGCGATTTTTTTCGCCTCCCGGATGCTGCCCGCTTCCCGGCGGACCCGCGCCCGGTCTTGTGTCAATTGTTTGACTTTTCGCCGCGCCCGGGCCTCCGTTTTGTTGGCCAACTCGACCTCGCCTTGCAAGCGGCTGAGGGTTGCTTCCGGGGTTTCCGCGGGGGTTTCCGGTTCCACGGCAAGGTCCGGCGCTTCGTCCGAGGGACCAACCGCGTCCTGCCCGCTAGCCAAGGCCTCGGCTTCGGCTCGCCAGACCTTCAACGAGGTCATCTCTCCCCTTGTTTGATTACGCAGCCACTGCTCGTAACCGTCATCGGTCATTAGCGCCTGGGGCAGGGGCCGCAGAATCATTTCCTCTGGGCCGGCGTGTTGCCGCAACCACCGGAAAGCTTCCGTGGCAGTCGGCGGAACTTCCTCCCGGAAATTAATCACCACCCAGGCTTGCACCGCGGCCGGCAGGCCCAGGGCGAAGAGCAAGACCACCCAACCGTATTTCCAGGGAGGCGTGAGCCGCCGTATCCAGGACCAAAATTGATCGGCAGCCGGCAAGGCGGTTAGCAGCACGGCATAATAAAAAAATTGTATGGTGTTCCACTGCACGCCCTGCTGGACAAACAATAAAGGCGCGGCCCACGCACCGCCTACGACCAGAACCATAAACAGTAAAAGCGGATCAGCTTCGCGCGGTTTGCAGAGCGCGCGGATCATGGGAATCAAGCCCAGGACACGAACCCCCAAATTGCCGATCAGGAAAACCAAGGCCAGCCCGGCCATCAAGAGCGCGACCAAACCCGGCCGCTCCGCAAACATCAGTTTAAGCGCCTCGGAAGTCATGAGGGCCATCCGGTCCGGCGCCACCAGCATGCTCCCCAGATTAAATCCCGGCAGGAACTTCACCAGCCCGGCGCCCTGCTGAAGGGACGGCAGGAAGACCAATAAAAACACCGGCAGCAGAGCCGCCCACGCCGCGGCTGGCTTGTAATCCCGGTGCCAGACCGCGCGAACAATGCCCAACCCCAGCAAACCCAGGAGCATGAGCAGGCCGGGATAGACCTTGAATCCGGGCAGCACGCCCCAGAACAGGGCTACCAGGATCACGAAATTCCAATCCTTGCCCCGCAGCCAGCGCGTGAGCGCCCACAACCCGGCCATGACCAAGGCGAAGGACGAGGACACGCCCGGATTGAAAATATTGGTCAGCGGCGGCTGAACCCAAAAAATCGCGTCCCACAGAAAATACTTTTCACTTCCAAAAAACAGAGGCAGAAGATAACCGAAGTTGGAGCAAAACAAGGTCATGGC
>JAUXBQ010000299.1 GCA_030619365.1 candidate division FCPU426 bacterium
CAACAGGGGGCCGAAGAGTTTGACCACGAACTCCATAAAGCCCCCGTCGTTCCGGCCGAAGCCCGTACGTACGACCCCGGGATGAACGACATTGACCGAAATCTTGGTGCCTTTCAGGCGGTTGACCAACTCGTTGGAAAACATGATATTCGCCAGTTTGGACTGCATGTAGGCCTTCATTCCTGAATATTTTTCCGCCAGCCCCGGATCCTCCCAGTGAATCTTGCCGCCTTGCTGGGCTTGCGAGGCCACGTTAATTACCCGCGCGGCCGGAGAGGCCTTTAAGCGGTCAAGCAGGAGGTTGGTCAGGTGAAAATACGCCAGATGGTTGGTGGCAAAGGTGTTCTCGATGCCGTCTTCGGTAAGCGTGCGCCGGCTGTTGATGGCGCCCGCGTTGTTCAAGAGGATATCAACACGCGGGTATCTGCTCCTTATTTTTTTCGCCAGTTCCGCAACTTGGCGCTGGGAGGAGAGGTCGCAGAGCAGCAGTTCCACACGCTGGTTCCCTGAGACGGATTTGATTTCCCGCAGTACGGATTTTCCTTTTTCCGGATTCCGGCAAACCAGGGTCACCTGCATGCCGGTTTTCGCCAACTCCAGGGCCGCCACTTTCCCCAGACCGGAATTGGCGCCGGTCACGATTGCGAATTTGTTTCTGGACATAGGCTCCTCCTGGGCCGGTCTCCTCCGGCCTTTTCCGGATTATTCCAGATAACGCACGGCCACGCAACGCTTTTCTCGGGAATAAAGGATTGTGCGTTAATTAGGAATGATCTACAATACCGGCATAGACTACCGCAAACAGAAGAGTCAACATGCGCAACCGAATTACCTTAAAACGGTTCAAAATAGACATCCCACTTAACTTGCAGGTTATCATTCTCTTTCTGGTCATAATAACTGCCTTTGTCTTGCGTGTGCTCCTGCTCGATCAAATCCCGGCCGGACTAAACTCGGATGAAGCCTCTACTGGTTATGATGCCTTTTCCCTCTTAAAGACTGGCAGAGACCAATTCGGCCAGTTCTTGCCCCTTTTTCCGCGATCTTTTGGCGATTACAATGAAGGACTTTACCGCTATCTCTGCCTCCCCTTTGTCGCGGTTTTCGGCTTGCACGAATGGACGATCCGCCTGCCGGCAGCTCTTATTGGCGCTTTCACGGTTTTAGTGCTTTTTTTATTCGTTAAGCATGTTGCTGGTTATAAAGAGGCGCTCATCTCCTCGCTGCTGTTGGCTTTCAGCCCGTGGCATCTGCAATTTAGCCGGACCGGACTAAGAGCTATCGTACTGCCTTTTGCTCTTATACTCGCACTATATTTCTTCAATAAATTCAAAGACAACCCTAAAAACCTCTTACTAAGCTCGTTTCTATTCGTTTTAAGTCTTTATACGTATAGCTCAGCCCGGGTTTTCATTCCGCTTTTATTACTCGTCATTTTCGCGCTCAATCGAAAAGAACTTATTTCAATTAAACAATATACCGTCCCTGCCGGAATCATTTTCAGCCTCGGCTTTTTACTGTTATTTTCCTTCTGGATAACCCCGGAAGGAATGGCCAGGGCGCGGGCCACCCTGCAGCTTGACCTGCTTGCCAGTGTTAAAAATTATTTTTCCTACTTTTCACCTGAATTTCTCTTCATCTCCGGAGACGGCAATCTCAGATGCAGCCCGGCGGGTACGGGGCAGTTGTATCTCTTTGAATTACTGACCGTCCCTTTCGGACTTTTTACCGTCTTACGCACCCCCCGGATAAAATTCCACCAACTACTAATCGCCTGGCTGCTGCTCTATCCCCTTCCGGCGGCCTTGACCATGCCGGGTCATTCCCTGCGCGTCATTGCCGGAGTCCCTCTTTTTGCCATTCTCTCGGCTAAGGGCGTGGTATTTCTGCACCAATGGTTTCGATCTCCAAAAAGCAGAAGAATTTTTCTGTCCGCGGCCACGGCCATTTTCCTTTTAAGCGTTTCTCATTATTTAAAATATTATTATACAAAATACCCCTCGCACAGTGCCCAAGCATGGGAATTCGGCATTGGTCCGGCCATCCAATATGCCCAAGCCAGTGATTATACCTGCGTCTGCTTTGGCAAAAGCATCGACTACCCCGAGGTTTTCACTCTGTTTTATACCCGTTATCCTCCCAGGGACTATCAGGCCCGACTCGAAGACCAAAGAAATTTATTTTTGGGAAAGTTTTACTTCGGTTCTCTTGCGAAACAAATCGGATCATTTAAAAAGATCCTCTTGATCACTCGACCAGCGGATGTTTTGGTAATCCCGGAAATGAAGGATCTGGGATTTGCGGGAAGAATCATTCATACCATCCCCTACCCGGACGGGACCGAAGCGTTCCGCCTGATCGAGATAGATACCTCCCGCCGCCTAACACCTCCCTAGCTAGTTCTTGTTGCGGAAAGCATAATTTCACTATTCCCCTCCCCAGATTTGGTGGGAGGGGATTAAGGGGAGGGGGTTTAAGCCTTTGATTTTAAAGCTTAATCCCTCACCTTCATCCTCTCCCAAGAGGAGAGGAATATTTAGTAAATCAAAAATCGGCCTTTCCGCAACAAGAA
>JAUXBQ010000294.1 GCA_030619365.1 candidate division FCPU426 bacterium
GTCCGGCGGGGGCTGAAAGAACTGGATGCCGATCACCTGGCAATAATTGGGCTGGCGAAAAAGGAAGAGGAAATCTATTTGCCCGGCCGCAAACAGCCCCTGGCCCTGCCCAAAAGCAGCCCGGCGCTGAAGTTCTTGATGCGGTTGCGGGACGAAGCGCACCGGTTCGCTGTGAGTTATCACCGCAATCTGCGGACCAAGCGCATGCACGTCTCCAGCCTGGATGCGGTGCCCGGCCTGGGCGCGGAGCGGCGCCGGGCCGTGCTGCGGGCCTTCGGGAGCGTGGAGGCCCTGCTCAGCGTCACGGAAGCGGAGCTGGCGAAGGTGGAGGGCATTGGCCCGGAACTGGCTAAGCGGATTCAACAGACCCTGAGAAAAGCGAAAAGATGATCACGAAGAGCACGAAGAAATACAAAAGAGCACGAAAGAATAATAGGGTTAAAAAACTAAATAAAAGAATATAAAAGTCAAAAGATGATCACGAAGGACACGAAGAACAACGAAGGGCACGAAGAAAAACAAAGAGCACGGAGATAAAAAATAAAATAGGGTTAAAACAAAATAAATAAGGTCAGAAGAAAATCACATGAATTCTTTACAGATAAAAATTTATCCTGATATTTTCTTTTCCTTCGTGCTCTTCGTGATCCCTCTTTTGACTTTATTGTCTTTTTTTGGCTGTGCGGGGATGCAGGTTGAGGTGCGGCAGACGATTATCGCGCCGGCCCAGGTGGAAATGCCCGGGGTGCGCAGCCTGGCCATTGTGGATTTTGCCGCGCCCTTGGGCGGGCCCGCGCACGGCCGGCGATTTGCCGGCTATATTTACGATTTGTTCCGGGAGCAAGCCTTTTACGGTTTGATCCCGCCGGCTCAGGCCGGCCGCTTTCTGCAAGCCAACCGCATTCCGCCCAGCCGGTTCCAGGATTTGCAAACCGTTAAAACCGTGGGACAAGGCATTGGCGCGGACGCCTTGCTCTTTGGCGATCTGCCCAGCGCGCGCGTGCACCGGCAGGTTATGAAGCACAAAGAGGTCAGGCAGGTGGGCTGGGAAAAACAAAAAGTGGTCATCACCGACGCGGAGGGCAACACACGCAGTGTTCTGCGCAATATGCCGGTCTACCGGGAATTCACGATCGAAAAAATATATCGTACCGTGGAAGTGCGCGCCCAGGCGCGCCTGGTAAGCATTCGGGAGAGCCGGGTACTCTGGGAAAACGATCAATCGTGGAGCAAAAGGTTTGAAACCGTAAAGGAGAACGGCGTCTGGCAAAGTGGGGAAAAAACGAATGATACCCTGCTCCTGAATCGCGCTTTGCATCAATTCGCGAAGAAGTTCGTTCAAGATTTGCTCCCCCGGCGAGTGCTGCGCACCCGCCGCCTGGCCCTGCCCGCAGATACGGGCGCTTACCAGGATTTGATGATCAAGGGGAACCAGGCGGCCGGACGCAATCATTGGCAAGCGGCCGGCACGTTATGGGTCAAAGCCATGGCCCTGGAACCCAAACGGGCCGAGGCGCGCGCCAACCTGGGCGTGCTGCGCGAAGGCGAGCGGCAGTTTACCCAGGCGCTTTCGGACTATAAATACGCGGCCAAGCAATTAGGGAAGCCGTGGGGAGGGTATTATTGGGATTTGAAGAAGATATTGGAAAAAAGCGAGAAATAGCGCAAGGATTTTCCCGCCTGACTGTCAAATAATCAAGATCAAAACATTATCTTAAAGAACAAAGAAAGAACGGCCATTGACAGGGTATTACTAGTAGTATATACTAAAAGTATATACTACTAGGCGGAGGTCGTGTTCATGAGTAAAGCCATTTCCCTTAAAATAAACGAGGAAATATTCGAGGAAACGGAGACGATTTTAAAGAAAATGCATATGCCGCGTAATTCCTACATCAATCGGGCGATTGCGTTTTACAACACCGCGATGAAGCGCCGGATGCTGAAAAAACAGTTTGCCGAGGAATCGCGAATGGTTAGTAAAAATTCGTTGGAAATAAATCGGGAATTCGAAGATATGGAAGACGAGATTATGGGATTATGAATAAGACCAGGCCCGCCATCAGAAAATGGCACGTTTATTTGGCCAATCTCAACCCCGGCTTCAAGGCCGAACCCGGAAAAGTCCGTCCAATAGTAGTTATCCAGACCGATCTGCTCAACAACGTTCATCCCACAACGATCGTGTGTCCAATTACATCGAAGATCCACTCTAAAGCGAGTGTTCTTCGCGTTCATTTGCCTAAAAATGAGGCTGGACTTCCCAAGGCCTCGGATATCCTGGTTGACCAAATCCGGGCCATAGACAATAGCCGGATTGTCAAAGAAATCGGGAAATTAGAAAAGCAGAAAAGGGAACGGTTGCGGGAGTCAATAGAGAACGTGTTGCAGTAAAAACTTTGAGCGATTATGTTGTAAAACAAGCATATGGGATTTAAAACGATTCCGGCCAAATCTGCTTCTCAAAGACGCTGAAGATCGCGGTGGTCAAATAGTTTCAAGTCGTGGTTTTAGATTATCCGTATTAAAATAAGGTTTTATTGAGGTTTCCCTGGGATCAGAATTGAAATACCCCCCGTTGACTCATAAATAAATGTTACCGAAGGAAGGACGTCATAAGGAAAGCAGCCCAAAGATAGAAATGAAGAATAAATAGCATAGGAAGTATAGCAAGGCGAGGAGAGAAACCCAAGAAAGAAAGTAGGAAGGTAGTGGGAAGGTAGGAA
>JAUXBQ010000084.1 GCA_030619365.1 candidate division FCPU426 bacterium
GAGCTGCTCGAGGCAAAATTGCGGAAGACAGCCAAACCTGACTTGCAAACCCTGCTGGATGCGATTCAGCACCCTGAAAAAGAAACAACTGTTCAGGACAATACCTTGGGGCTCTTGAAAACCATGCTGGATGAAAAAGGAAATAATGAAGAAATGCGCGATCAAGTTCTGGGCGCCATGCTGCAAACGAATGCGCTGGATTCTAATGAAGTGTGGCTCAGTATGCGCTCAATTATAGATACGGACTTGTCAGATACCGAGGTTTATTTAGAGTCAATGGATAAAGCTTATGCAGAACAAATTAAATTTTTAAACAAGCTAAGTAAAAGACTCGATAAATTAGACAATAATAAGGAATGGCAGAAGCATATGATAGGATTGAAAGATACGTTGCTCAAGGCACTGAAAGACTCTAAACAACCGGGGGACCAATTCTCGAGACTTGAATCGGAAAATGGTCAAGATCTGCTACGTGCCATACTGCGCCTGAATGCGGCAGAAACAAAATCACTGGATGAAAAAGAGCAAATGGTACTGGGCTATACCTTGTCTGATTATGAGATGTCAGCCAGGGTGCATGGGGTTGTAGATCAAAAAGTGAGTGGTGATCTTTCCGTCGCCAGGCCAATAATCTATACCCATGCGGCGAAAGCCGGAAAACAGGTGTTTGCGCTGCAATACCAAGGCGGGCGTGATACCTTCTATACCACCGGGATTAAACTTCCGGTTTCCGGGATTGGAAAACTGTGGAATAGCCTGGCAGCTGGCCTGACGAATCTGATTGCCAGGCTTATACCGGGTAATGACAACTTAATCCGGTTGACCAAGAATGCTTACTATAATGAATTCTGGAGCAAAATTGAAAAAGCCGGCTTGGCAGACTCAGAAATGGGAGAAAACCTGAACCCGAAAAACAGAAATAATCCTGCAATACAAAGCTTTCTCCGCTATGCCGACAATACCCGGAGCCGCAGACTGCGGCGGGAAGTGTATAAGGGTCCGGTGCGAATGATGAAGGAGCAGGCAGCGCAGTTGGCTGAGATAAAGGAGAATATAAAACAAGCAATTGAGTCAGATGAAAAAATCAGTAGTTGGCAAAAGGAGCTGCAGGGAGCGAAAGTAAGCGACGCGACGAGGGAAAAAAGACGTGAACTCTTACTAAGGGTAGAGCTGGTTACCGAGGACTTAGAAAATAAGAGACAGAATATTAGACAAAATTTAATAGAGTCTGTTGCAGTCTACGATATCCTGGCCCAGCAAATGCGGGTCTTGGGCGGACCTGCTCAAACTGGAACCTGGACCCGGGAAGTAGTGAAAGGATTTAAAAAAGATTCTCGCATACATGCTCCGAATGCGCTGGAAGAAAGCATGGGCGCATTGGGCGCGCTGTATGATGCCATGCGCAGGATTGGCGACCCGCCGGTGAGAGTGCTGGATGAGCATTTTGACATCCAACGCCAGCGGAACTTCCAGAGCCCTAAGCAGGCAGCGTAA
Source organism: candidate division FCPU426 bacterium (assembly GCA_030619365.1). GTDB lineage: Bacteria > Oederibacteriota > JAAXVQ01 > JAAXVQ01 > JAUVAV01 > JAUXBQ01. The sequence continues at coordinate 1,495 of JAUXBQ010000084.1, forward strand.
GCAAGATCAGTATAGATTAATTCGTTGGGGTGAGCGTAACCAGGGCAGGCCTTTGGCCTGCCCTGGTTTTTTTTATCCCCTTAAAAAATCCTAAAAATTACCACGGATATCACGGATAAGAAACAAAAGATTAAAGGGGGAAAAAAATAAAAAAGCCTTTTATCCGTGTTAATGCTTTTACCCTAATTATTAATCTTTATCCGTGGCATCCGTGGTTTTTTTCCTCCTTTGGCGGCACCTTCCCATCAAATCCCATAAGTGTCCGTATGCTCTGATGCACATCTTTTTGGTCCCATTTGGGAATAGTCGGATATTTGCTAGAAAAAAGTGGGGATGCTTCATTTTATATATTGACAAATATGGGCTAAAGGGGTAAATTATCCCAAGAAGTGGGGAAAAGTGGTGGAAAGTGGGGAAAACGTATGTTTCTAGGTACGTACGAACATACAGTAGATGAGAAAGGGCGCCTATCCGTACCGTCCCGGTTTCGGGACATCCTGGCCGAGAAGCATTTGCCCGAAAAACTCATCATTACCCAAGGATTGGACACCTGTCTGTTCGGGTATCCCCTGGACGAATGGCAGGCCTTTGAGAAAAAGATCATGTCCCGCCCCCTGACGCGGAGCGATGACCGGTATTTCGTCCGGCGCCTGCTGGCCGGTGCCGTGGAATGCAGTTTGGACAAACAGGGGCGGATCATGCTGCCGGCCGGACTGCGCCAATTCGCCGATCTCAAACGCGAAGCTGTGATCGTCGGCGTGTCCACCCGTTTTGAAATCTGGTCTCCCGAACGCTGGGCAGAATATTTGGCCCGGGGTAAATCTTTGGAGGATATTGCCGAGCAATTGCAGGATTAGTAGGGGCAATTCATGAATTGCCCCTACCTATCATTTTGGAAAGGAGGTGATTCTGGCGTGACAGTGAAAATGCTGAACGAAAACGAAATTGCCCTCATCACCCTATTCGGCGACATCGATATGCAGGAAGTGGTCAATATCCGCAATTCCATTTCCTCCCTCCTCCATCAAGGCTGCTGCCAAATCGTTCTCGATCTCTCTCGGGTGCAGCATATCAACGCGACCGGCCTGGGCATTTTAGCCGACAGCGTGCGCCGGATCCGCGTTTTAAAAGGTGATATCCGGCTGGCCAACTTAAATCCCTATTTACAGCATGTGTTTGAATTGACGGGCATGAACAGAGTGTTCCGGATTTACCGTGATCGGCAAAACGCGATCAACGGTTTCAAGTCTTTGAAATGCATTGCGGCGTAAGTCATGCATCAACCGGTAATGGCCCCGGAGGCCATGGCTTGGCTGGCCACCCGTGGGGAGGGCTGGTGGGCCGATTGCACGGTAGGCGGCGGTGGACATACGGAAGCACTCTTGCAGGCTACCGCGCCGCAAGGACGCGTCCTGGGTCTGGACCGTGACCAGGAGGCCCTGCAGCGGGTCAGGGAAAAGCTGGCCGGCCACGGCGAACGCCTGGTGCTGGTCCAGGAGGATTACCGGAATCTGGCGGATGTCGCCCGAAATTCCGGCATCCCCGGCTTTTCCGGAGTGCTGATGGACTTGGGCGTCTCCTCTTTCCAACTCGATACTGCGACTCGCGGATTTTCCTTTCTCAAACCAGGTCCGTTGGACATGCGGATGGATCAGCGTCAAGCATTGACAGCGGCGGACATCGTGAATCAGTCCGATGAAAAAGAACTGGCGGACATTTTCTATCACTATGGCGAAGAGCGGCGTTCCCGCCAACTGGCGAACCTGATTGTGCGGCGCCGCCCCCTGACCCAGACCACGGAATTGGCCGAACTGGCCGTGAAGGCGGTCGGGCGCTCGGGCCGGATACATCCCGCGACCCGCGCCTTCCAGGCCTTGCGCCTGGTGGTGAACGACGAACTCACGGGCCTGGCCCGGGGACTGGACGCGGTCCAGGCCACGCTGCAAACAGGAGGACGCTTGGTGGTGATCAGTTTTCACTCGCTGGAAGACCGGATCGTCAAGGAACGCTTCCGCTCACCCCAGTGGGAGCGCCTGACCAAGCACGTGGTCAGGCCGGATGAAAAGGAAATGCGGGCCAATCCCCGCGCCCGGAGCGCGCGCCTGCGCGCCGCGGTGTGGCGTCCGGAGGGTTAGACATGGCCGGGCGCTCGCTCTCCCGGGAACTGGACCGGGATTTTGTCACGATTTATTTCCTGCAGGAGGACAAGGCCAACCGCCGGCTCGCGATCCGGCGGGTGTCTTTGGTGCTCGGGATCATTCTGGTTTTATTTTTGGTGGTCTTTCTGAAAGTCTGGCAGCAGATGCAGGTCGTGAAGCTGGGATACCAGATCAACCAGCACCGCGCGGCCTACCACCAGCTGCTGGACGAACACCGCGTGCTCACGATCCGGCGCAACGCGCTGGCCAGCCTGGAGCGCATCGAAGCGATCGCCCGGGAAAAACTGAGCCTGGACACGCCCAAGGGCGAGCAGCTCATCTTTCTCGTCGATCCCGCGGCGCGGGTGGAGGGACTCTCGGGCTGGCTGGACTGGATGCCAGGGCTGGGGCGCTGGTGGAAAGATATATTGCTATAGGCCGGGTGCCGGCCGGCGGGAGCCGAGGCCGGATGAAGTCATAAGTGTATTGAAGGGGTGGGATTTGCATATCGCCAATATTGATCGACGCATACTTTTGGTGATAGCCGGCTTCGGGCTATTACTCACGCTGCTTACGCTTCGCCTATTCTACCTACAAATCGTCCAACACCAACATCTCTCCCAGCTGGCACTCCGGCAACAAGAACGCACCATCGAGGTCCAGCCGGCCCGCGGCCGCATTTTCGACCGTCAGGGCCGGCCGTTGGCGCTCAACCGGCAGTCGGCCTCCTTCTACGCTGTACCGCGGGAAATCCAGGCGCCGGACGTCACTGCGCGGAAACTGGCCGCGCGCCTGGGCGTTCCGGCCCGGCGGTTGGCGCGGCGGTTTAAAAGCCGCAAGGCGTTTGTCTGGGTAAAGCGCAAGGTGTCGGACAAGGCGGCCCAGGCCGTGCGGGACCTGAAACTGCCGGGCGTGCACGAACTCAAGGAAACCACGCGCGTTTATCCGGAAGGGAAACTTGCCTGCCACCTGCTCGGTTTCGTGGGGCTGGACAACCAGGGGCTCGCGGGCATTGAGCTTCAGCTGGACCGGGCCATCCGGGGCCAGAGCGGATGGATCCGGATTACGCGTGACGCCCAGGGCCGGAAAATTCCGGCTTCAACCCGCGTGCACAAGCGTTCCCATCCCGGGCAGGATGTCTACCTCACCATCGACAAAATGATTCAGCATATCGCGGAAAAGGAATTGGCGCGGTGCCTGGCGGACACCGGCGCCCAAGCCGGATCGGTGGTGGTCATGGACCCCCGGACCGGGGAAATCCTGGCCCTGGCCAACCAGCCGGATTTTGATCCCAACCACTTTAACCGCTACCCGCCGGCCGCGCGGCGCAACCGTGCCGTTACCGACATCTACGAACCCGGCTCCACCTTCAAAATCGTGGTCGCGGCGGCGGCGCTGGAAGAGGGAGTGTTCCAGGAGACTGACATCATTGACTGCGAGCAGGGGCGGGGTGTATTTGACGGCCTGGTAGTACGGGACCACCATCCCCGCGGCCGGCTCTCGATCAAGGACATCGTGGTTTACTCCAGCAACGTGGGCGCGGTGAAAATCGGCATCCGTCTGGGCGCGGAAAAACTGGCGCGTTACGCCAAGGCCTTCGGCTTCGGCCGGCCCACGGGCATTGAATTGCCGGGCGAGGCCGGCGGTATTTTAAAGCCATACCATCAGTGGCATCGCTGGACCGCGACCTCGGTCCCCTTTGGGCAGGGCGTGGCCGTGACCACCCTGCAAATGACCGCGGCTTATGCGGCCATCGCCAATCAGGGCCAGTTGATCAAACCCTGGGTGGTCAAGGAAATGCGGCGGCCAGACGACATCCGAACCAAGGTGGGGAAGCCGGTCTATCGCGAGCGGGTGATCTCATCCCGGACCGCGGCACGCATGCGTAAAATACTGGAGGCCGCGGTTAATGAGGGGACAGGACAAAAAGCGGTCCTGCAGCATTATCGGGTGGCCGGCAAGACCGGGACCGCGCAAAAACCCCTGACCTCCCGGCGCGGATACGACCCTGTTTACCACGTGGCGTCCTTTATCGGATTTCTGCCCGCGGATGACCCGGAATATTTGATTGCGGTCGTCATTGACGGGCCGCACGGGGTCCAATGGGGGGGCGTGGTCGCCGGTCCGGTCTTCAGGAAAATCACGCGTCAGCTGGTGGCCTACCGCGGCCTGCCGCCCGGTCCGCAAAAAATTTACGCCTTTGCCAGGGAGAAAAAAAACAATCGGTATGACCCCCGGCAAATCCTGTCCGAAGTGCCCAATGTCATAGGTCTCTCTTTTAACCAGGCCCGGAAAAAATTGAGCGCCTCAGGGTTGCAGGCCCAGCGCCTGGGGCAGGGCGGGCAGGTGCTGGGGCAGCGCCCATTGGGCGGGCGCCGGACCAGCCCCGGTTCGCCGGTCACGGTGTACGTCGCGGACCCGGAACATGCCGGGCTGACGGACCAGACCTCCTCCCAGGTGGTGGTTCCGGACCTCGAGGGGCAGTCCCTGCGCGACGCCCTGCAGATCATACAGGCCTACGGCTTGCGCGCCGAGATCACGGGCAGCGGCTTGGTGAAACGGCAGGATCCCAGGCCGCGGACCCGCGTGAAAATCGGGGAGCTATGCGCCATTCATGGCGAGGACCCGGAGCATACGCCATGATTACCATCCCCTTGTCCCTGCTGGCTACGGCCATTCCCGGCGCCAAACTATCCGGCCGGCGGCCAATCCTATTTCACCGTCTTTCGGCCGATTCGCGGGACATCCAGCCCGGCGACCTGTTCGCCTGCGTGCGCGGTGCCCGGCAGGACGGTCATCGCTTCGCGGCCGCCGCGGTCCGCCGGGGCGCAGTGGCCGTGTTGGCCGACCGGCCGCTCCCGGGCCTGGACCTGCGCCGCGTTGGTCTGCTGCGGGTCAAGCACGTGGCCGAGAGCCTGGCCCGCGTGGCGCCCCAGGTGTACAACCATCCGGCTCAGCAAGTACAACTGGTCGGTGTGACCGGGACCAACGGCAAGACCACCATCACACATCTCCTGCGCGAGATCATGCGGCAAGAAGACTATAGGACGGGAAAAAAACGGCGCGTGGGAGTGATCGGGACCATCAGTCATGACATTGCGGGCGAAAGCCTCCCGGCGGCCAATACCACGCCCATGGCCTGGGACGTGCAGCGTCTCCTGGCGCTTATGGTGGACCAGCGCTGCGACCTGGTGGTGATGGAAGTCTCCTCGCACGCGCTGGCCGAAGCCCGCGTGACCGGGTGCGAATTCGACGTGGGTGTTTTTACCAACCTGACGCGCGAACATCTGGACTACCACGGCACGCTATCCAATTACGCGGTGGCCAAGCGCCGGCTGTTCCGCGGCCTGGCGGCTGCCGGCGACAAGACCGGGAAGGTCGCGGTAATCAACCAGGATGACCCCTATGGCGCTTCCATGGCCAAGGCCGCCCACGGGGTACGGGTGCTCACTTACGGATTCGCGCGCCGGGCCAAGGTCCGGGCCGAGCGCCTGGCCCTGTCCGCCCGGGGCTCCCGTTTTCACCTGGTCACACCGCAAGGCAGCGTGACCATAAGCCTGGCGCTTCTGGGGCAACACAATGTATACAACGCGCTGGCCGCCGCGGCCACGGCCCAGTGCCTGGGCGCCGGTCTGGCCACGATCCGGAAAGGCCTGGAAGCCCTGCGGACTGTCCCCGGACGCATGCAGCGCGTGCCCGGGCCACAGCCGTTCAGCGTGATCGTGGTTTACGCGCATACACCCGACGCCCTGGAAAAAATTCTGATTGCCACGCGCGAAATTACGCCCGGACGGCTCATTATCGTGTTTGGCTGCGGAGGGGACCGGGACCGGGGCAAGCGCGCGCCCATGGGGGAGATCGCCGCCCGCCTGGCCGACCAGGTGGTGGTCACCTCCGACAATCCCCGGAGCGAGGACCCCCGAAAAATCATTCGGGAGGTACTTCGGGGTTGCCAACGCGTGAACCGTCCGGGGAAACCAGGGCTCAACGTCCAGGTGGACCGCGCCCGGGCCATTCAGACCGCCCTGCGCCTGGCGCGGCGCGGGGACGCGGTGCTCATTGCCGGCAAAGGTCACGAGGATTATCAGATTTTCAGGAACCGCGTCGCGGTATTTGATGACCGGGACGTGGCGCGCCGGCAACTCGCCGGCCTGTCCAGGAGACGAACATGGAAGAAATGACCCTGGGAAAAGTGGCGAATGCCGTGAACGGGCGGCTCCTGCGCGCCCCCCGCAACCGTAAAATCACCGGCGTAACAATCGATTCGCGCCAGATCCTGCCCGACCAGTTGTTCGTGGCCCTGCCCGGCGAACGCGTGGACGGACACGATTATCTCGGCCTGGCCATAGGCAGCGGGGCTGCGGCCGGATTGTGCCAGAAAAACCTGGCCGAGCACCCCGTAGTTATTGTGCCTGATTCCCGGAAAGCCCTGGGCGACTTGGCCGCCGCCTACCGACAACAATTCCCATCCCTCAAGGTGGCGGCCATTACCGGGAGTAGCGGCAAAACCGGAACCAAGGAAATGCTGGGCGTAATTCTGTCCCGCCGGGAGAACGTGCTGGAGAGCAAGGGCAACTACAACAACGACCTGGGATTGCCGCTCACCCTGCTGCGCCTGAGTTCCCGGTACAAGTTGGCGGTGGTGGAAATGGGGATGAACGCCGCAGGCGAGATCCGGCGCCTGGCGCGCATCGCCCAGCCCAGCGTGGGCATTATCACAAACATCGGAGATGCGCACCTGGCCATGTTTTCGTCCCGGCCAGCCCTGGCCAAGGCCAAACTGGAACTGCTGTCCGAGCTCCAGCCCGGCGGCACGGCCGTGCTCAACGCGGACGATCCTTTTCTGGCCAAGGCGGCCCGCCGGTTATCGCCGGTGCTGACCTTTGGCATGGTTCCGCACGCGGATGTCCGCGTGCTGGAAGCGGGCGTCCGGCTTTCCGGCACCCACTTGATTCTGGGCCACCAAGGCGAGAAACACGAATTTCGCCTGGCCGTACTGGGCGTGCATCAGGCCTGGAACGCGGCGGCGGCTGTGGCGGGCGCCTTGGCGCTGGGCATTGGATTCAAGGCCGCCTGCAAAGCGCTGGAAGGCTTCCGGCAAAAAACCGCCATGCGCCTGGAAATGATACGCATCGGGCAGCACCGCGTGATCAACGACGCGTACAACAGCAATCCGCAATCGGCCGCCAGCGCGCTCCAGCTCCTGGTTGAATTGCCGTCGCTCGGAAAAAAAGTATTCATTGCGGGCAGCATGCTCGAGCTCGGGAAGCGCGCCAGCGAAGCGCACCATGAACTTGGTCACCAGGCGGCCGTGGCCGGCGTTTCCGGCCTGATCACGGTGGGCAGGGAAGCCCGCGGCATTGCCGTGGGCGCGCGCCGCACCGGCGGCATTGACTGGATCGTGAAGCTGGATTCCGCGGCCGAGGTTTGGCCTGCGCTGAAAGCCCGGCTCTCGCTGCAGGGCGATTTGATTTTAATCAAAGGGTCCCGGCTGCTCGGGCTGGAAACAGTCGTGGACGAACTCAAACGCTGGTCAAGGCGGTGATTGTGTACTGAGCGTTGAATGTTGAATGAACCATGCCCCTGCGACGTTACCACGCCTGCGAAACCGACGCCAACCGCGCCACTGACCTCGACGCTTACGCTATTTCTGCGATACGGACGCCGCGCGCGATGCCTCCGCCGCCTCCTATCATTCAACATTCAACGGTCCGTATACGTTACGGCCGCGGGAGGAAACCCTTGCTGTACTACCTGTTGTATCCGTTGGCGGACACCTGGTCCGTGTTCAACGTTTTCCGGTACATCACTTTCCGGTCGGTGTACGCCGCCCTGACCGCGTTCCTGCTCTGCCTGATCCTGGGGCCGGCTATCATCCGGCTGCTGCGGAGCCGGGGCATCGGCCAGAAAATCCGGAGCGACGGGCCGGACCGCCACCAGCAGAAAGCCGGCACACCCACCATGGGCGGCCTGATTATTCTGCCCGCGATCCTGGTCAGCGTTTTTCTCTGGGCGCGCTGGGAACAGGCCGGCGTCTGGATCGTGACTTTCGCGTTGGTGTGGTTCGGGCTGGTGGGGTTCTGGGATGATTACCTGAAAATAGTGAAAAAACAATCCAAGGGCCTGATCGCCCGCGGCAAATTCGTGCTGCAGATCGTGGGGAGCGCGATCATCATGACCATGATTCTGCAAGCTGGGCGGGATTGGAACCTGATGACCTGCCTGAATATCCCGTTTGTTACCCAGCCGGTGTGCCTCCCGGTCTGGTTTTATTTCGTTTTCGGGATGCTCGTCATCGTCGGGGCCAGCAACGGGGTGAACCTGACCGACGGGCTGGACGGCCTGGCCATCGGCTCGCTGGCGTTGGTGGCGGGTACCTTGATGATCATGAGCTATATTGTGGCGAACATCATGTTCGCCAAGTACCTGAAAGTAATTTTCATTCCCGGCGGCGGCGAGCTGACCGTGGTCTGCAGCGCGCTGGTCGGGGCCGCGCTGGGTTTTTTATGGTTCAACGCCCACCCGGCCGAAGTGTTCATGGGGGACACCGGCTCACTCTCACTGGGAGGCGTGCTGGGCACCATGGCGGTTCTCATTAAGCAGGAACTGC
>JAUXBQ010000020.1 GCA_030619365.1 candidate division FCPU426 bacterium
AGGCACGTGGTCCAACATTGGGACAGGGAATAATGGCCACCAAGACACGAAGACACTAAGTAAGTGATTATATTGATTAATAATTCTTAATGACTCAGTGCCCGGATGGCAAAAAATGAAGACTCCCAAGGTTTCTTGGTGTCCTAGTGCCTTGGTGGCGTATTTAATATATGGCCACCATGAAGGTAGGGGAATAATAGACTTGCGACTTTCCTGATCTCTTGGGATAATAACATCATATTAAGCATGCCAATGTGACACCGTTACCCTGAAATCTGTTCCAACCGGGATAATTTGGTATAATATTAAATTCCCGGCCTGCTTGCTTACCTGCCGGACAGATTGGTTTTCTAGGGGAACTCACCGGAGGGAGAATTCGGTACCCGCGTTGTTTGGGGTATGTGGGGGTATATTGGTTGTTTTCGATTGAGCCCAGACCATTTCGTAGGACCATGCTTATTGCGCTTTGCCTGGGTTTATCCGGATTTTTTCAAATCCGGGCAAACGCGGCCGCGCCGCCCGCGCCCATTTCCACTCTGGGGAACATAGGGTACCAGGGTCTTACCGCGACCGCCCAACTGCCCGTGGCCACGCCCGTTGCCACGCCCATTGCCACGCCGGGGACCACAGGGTACCAGGGACTTACCGCGACCACGCAGCCGTCCTTGGCTGCCGGGACAACCCTGACCGCCCAAGCCGTTATTGGCAACACCCTGACCGCCCAAAAGCAAATCCCGCCCGCTATCGTGTTGCCCACGCCCACCGGCCTGGAAGCCCAAGCCGGGGGAGACCGGATCCTGATCGCCTGGTATCCGGTAACCACCACAGTGACCACCGGTGTAGCGTACGCAATTTTTCGCTCACCCAATGAAATCACGGCCGAGACCGCGCTGGGCCTGGAACCCGTCAACCTGGCCCCGGTCCGGGACGCATTTTTCCTGGACATGAAGGGTTTTTCACGGACACCGCCCGAACCGGGACAGCGCTACTATTACGCCGTGATGACTGTTGACGCCCTGGGAAACACTTCTCCTTTTTCCGCGAGTGTTCAGGTGCTCAATACCGCGGAAATAACGATGCCCACCAGCTTTATTGGGGAACCGCTGGACCAAGCCGTGCAGTTGAGCTGGGTTCCGTCTTTTTCCGGCGGTCCCAATGGCCTGGACGGGTATATGCTGTTCCGGTCGCGCCAGGCCGGCCAGCTCGGGCAGCCGTTGTTTCCCGACCCTCTCGCTGCCACCACCTACCTGGACGAGGGGACACCTTCCAACCGGCTGATCAACGACAGCGCGTATTATTACACGCTCATGGCCCAGGACAAGCTGGGCGAGCGTTCGGCGCCGGCCGGGCAGATCACGGTTTCGCCGTTCCTGGCCGCCTCGGCGCCGCTGAGCCTGACGGCCACGGGCAAAACCGACGATATGATCCAATTGCGCTGGGCCCCGGCCAAAGCCGGCACGCACGGGCTCACGGGATATAACATCTACCGTCAATCCGACGTGGAGAATGAACCGGTCAAGATCAATAAGCAAATCCGGACCGCCCCGGACTACGTGGATTCCGAACAAAACAGCACGAGTAAGCCCTTGTTGGGCCGTTTTTACACCTATCACGTGCGGGCCGTGGATGAACAGGGCAACGAGGGTCCCGCGTCAGCATCCGCGCAGGCCGGGCCGCGGGTGCCCATCGAAATCCCGGCCACCGGACTCCTTTCCACGTCCATTCCCGGCTTGCCGCCTGAATCCTCACTCACCATCACCGGACGAAAAAAGATCGACATTTCCTACACTGAAGTTATCCCTCTGAATATCGAGAAGAATGCGCAAGGCGAGGACGTCGGGACCAGGGATCGGTACCCCTCGATTACTTCCGGCCTCTCCAAGGGCTTTAACCTGGAACAGGAACTCCAGGTCAGGCTGCAAGGCAAGGTGGGCAAGAAGATTACCGTGGACGTGGATTATGACGACACCCAGGACGAGCAGCGCAAGATCTCGATCATCTACGCCGGGGACCCGGGCGATGTGATCCAGGAAGCCGCGTTCGGCGACATTCTGCTGGATTTGCCGCGGACCGAGTTCGCGGGCTACAACAAGAATCTTTTCGGCGCCAAGCTCAAAGTCGCGTTGGACAATTTTCGCTTCCAGGCTATCGGCGCGCAGACCAAGGGCATCACGGTCACGGAAAAGTTCAAGGGCAACAGCTCTTCACGCACGTTGGACAAGCAGGACGTCAGTTTCACGGCCTTTAAGTATTATTATCTGACCAAGGAATGGCCCGGCCAGGTCAATCACCCCGAATTGCCGAATTATGATTCCGCCCAACCTCTGCACGGTATTGTGCCGGGGTCGGATAAGATTTACGTGACCAATGGCCTGATCACGGCGGATTCGGTGACCATCACCGCGCACGGGCAGGTCGTGCGTTTCAACCTGCTCTCGCCAGGGTATGATTACAGCGTGGATTACGACCGGGGGATCGTGACTTTTACCAGTACCATTGCGCAGACCTGGATGATCGCCGTGGCATATCGCAATATCGACAGCAACGGGGTGGAGCAGTCCGTGGGGTACGACAGTTCAGGCAATTTCGATTTTGATCCAAGCAACCTGGTGATGCCTTCCGCGGGCGCGACCTCGGACGCGGCCCACCTGATCCAGGACTACAACGGGTCCACCAACGAGCGCTTCTACAGTATGATGTTGATGAACCGCTATTCCCTCGGCTACCAAAACATCTTTGATCCCCAGAGCGACCCGGATTTCGTGATCAAGATCTTCAACACCAGCGGAATAGAAGTGCCCGTTCCTCAGCCTTCCGACACCCTGGCCGCGGAACAGTACTACCGCATTGACCCGTCTTTCGGGACCATCCGCTTCGCCCATAATTATCCCTTTCAAGAGCGGCTCACGGACACCGAACCGGCCCAGGGCTTGTCGGACACATACGATCCCCTTCGCAAAGACGCCTACAGCACTCAGTACAATCCCAGCCTGACCTCGGGCGCGGACGCCAGCAACGCCCACAAGTTCACCCTGCACGTGGAATTCAAGAACCTGATCACCTTCTTCCAACTGGCCCACTGGAATGTCATTAAAAACTCGGAGATCATTAAAAAGGACGGGCTCAAGCTGCAGCGCAACACGGATTATTACATTGACTATGACACGGGGTATATCACGTTTCTGAATCCGGAGAGCATTGCCTCCAGCACGGAAATCACGGTCACTTACGAGTATCTGCCGTTTGGCGGGAAGTTCCAATCCAATCTTTTCGGCGCCCGGGCGGAATATGACCTGATTGAGAAGAAACTTTCCGTGGGCTCGACCTATCTCTATAGCGCCAGCCAGGCGCCCCTGGACATTCCGGACATCCGGTCCACGCCGACCTCGCTCTCCCTGTTCGATGTTGACGCCAAGCTGACCATGAACCCCGATGATTTCGGGCAGTGGTCCTTGCCGCTCTTGGGCGATTTTAAAATACCGCTCACCATTGACGTCACGGCCGAAGCGGCGTACAGCATCTATGAGACCAACACCTTTCGCCGGGCCGGGGAAGACGGCGTGGCCATGATCGACGGCATGGAGGGGTCGGATAATGTCCTCTCCCTGCCTCCGGACAATAACGCCTGGTTTCCCTCCAGCAACCCGGGCGTCATCACGAATCTCGACGACCGAAAATATATTTACATGACCGACGCGTTCGAAACCGGCCGAGTGCCGGTGGATGACAATGACAAGTCGCACCAGTTGCGCTGGTATTATTCGGAGTTGAGTTCCGCGACCTGGGACGGATTCGTGTATCCCATTTCCACTTCCGGCACCAATCTCCATGATTATCGCTACCTGGAATTATCCATTTATTCGGCCGCGGACGCGGCTCACCCGGTAGTGCTGAACTTCGATATCGGCCTGGTCAGCGAAGATTCCAACGGCAATGACCAGTTGAACTTCGAGGGCGATCGTCAGACCCTGGGCAGTGGGCGAGACGTGGGCATTGAGAATTACCTGGCCGATCCGTATGCCGTGCCGCCGGTGATTGGCACCAATCCCGGCGGTTTCCAGGGTGAGTTTCCAACCGCGCCGCCCGTGGGATTCCCGGGACCCGGAGTCGCGGAATACTGGGGGGCCAATAACGGCCGCTTGAACAACGAGGATCTGGACAATGACGACCAATTGGATTTGGCGGAAAGCTATCTCGAATACGAGATCGTCCTGCAGCCCGGTTGGCGTCTATACAAAATACCGCTATCCGACGTTACCCGCGCTCTGAGCGCTGGCGGAGGCACGGTGCCGACCATTAATACCCAGGATCCCGCGTTTTTGAGTTTTGTCAAACATGTGCGCATGTGGGTCACGGGGCAGAGCAACACCCCCACCGCGTCGTATATTCAGTTTGAGAGCATTCAGCTGACAGGCAACAAGTGGCAGCCCACGGGAATTGACAGCCTGGGAAACCAAATCGAGCCGGCGGCTACGACCATTAACGCCACCACCATTAGCCTGGAAACCGATTCCGGCTATGTTCCCAACAAACATTTTTATATTTACGATGAGGACCAGGAGGAAGAGGAACTGCAGAACGAACGCTCCCTGGAAATCGAATACACGCTGGACAACACCGCGGTCGTGGTCACCTCCCTGGGCGCCACGCTGCCGGCTTATTGTCTGACGCGCAGCTTGTCCAGCAGCAGCACGGGGTCTGATTACACCAATTACCGCTCTCTGCGCCTGGATATATATAAAAAGACGGCTACCGCGCCGGGCGAATATTTTTTCCTGCGCTTAGGGCTGGATGAAAACAATTTTTACCAGTACCGGATGCCTCTGGACCAGGCGCCGGTCAATGCCTGGCATACCTTCACCGTGGCCCTGGACGGTAGTGACGGCCACCGCCTGGAACACTTTGAACCCAATAGCGTAGCCGGGTTATCCCGGATCAAGGAAATCTCCCTGGGCGTGTTCAATCCCAACCCGGCCGGCTCGCCGGAAATACTCTGGGTGAACAACATTCGGGTCACGGGCGGCAAAACCAGGGAAGGGCTGGCCGTGCGGGTGTCCTCCAGCACGCGTTTGTCGGACATCCTGACCATCAGCTCTGACTACCGTGACGTGGGTTCGGACTTTTTCACCATTGACGAGACGCCCTCCGGCAAGCAGCACGTCACCACGGAAAGAGTCGACGCCACCCTGACCAAGATTTCCTGGTTGCCGGCCAGCGCCGCCTGGAACCGGACGGCCAATTATACTGAGCAGCGGCACCGCGCCGATCCCTCCTATTCCAACAACTTCGCCACGCCGGACGTGACCACGGAGACCATCTCGGGCCATATCGCGTATAACCAACTGCCCGGCCTGGACGTGTCCTTCAACGCGCTGCGCACCCGGAAAACGACCGAATACATCGAGCAGCGGTACAACGTGAATTATTTGGACCGGACCGAGGAGGCCACGCCCAGCATCTCCTACAGCCTGCCTTCCCGCGTATTCAATCTGCCGCTGGGAAACTCGACCATTACCGGGAAGTTCCGCTATATTGACAATTACCTGGAATACGATACAGAAGGGGCGGCGAAACTAAAGCGCGCGGACCTGATCAACAATTCCAAAAAATGGAAGCAGACGCGGGAGGAGACTTATACTTACCAGGGGACTTACAATCCCGTTAAGTATTTGCGCATATTACCCGCCTTCACTTACAAGCAAAACAGCGCTCGCGGGTTTCTCTCGGGGTATAAATTCTACGCTGCCCTGGATCCTCTGGTGAACACCGGCAATCCCCATTATTTCTCGGACATATACCGCATGTCCCGCCTGGAAAAAATCGCGAAGCTGACCCTGAACTTCCTGAACATACCGGTCATCACGCCCAGCGCAACCTATACCATGACCAACACCCGCGATTACATTAGCGACACGCTCTCGGTTCCCGGCTCCTTGAGCCTGCAAAGCGGCGTGGCCCTGGGCGACATCCTGGGCTGGAACCAGTTTCCGCGGTTCAATCTTTCCCAGAACTACACGATTTCCGCCACGTATCGCAATGAATACGGACGGGACCCGGTCAGCGATTTGGAGTTCAAGCATTTGTGGATGATCAATCCCCTGGATTTCAGACGAACGGACGAGCGTTTTGACGCCGCGTATATCAATTCGAAAACCTTGACCAATACCATGAGCACTACCATCGGGCTCATCCCGGATGTCTCCCTCACGCCCCAGGCTTCATCCGCTTGGACCCGGCGCGTGAATTCCGGGGTTTCGAACATCACCGAGACCCTGTCCCTGGGCTCCGGCCTGGTCTGGAGCCGGATTCCGTCCCTGTCCTGGCTGAATTTGCAGAGCCTGAACCTGGATTACCGGTATTCAGAGAACAAGAGCATTGATAATAACAATGTTGAAATTAACCGCAACACGACGCATACCAGCACCTTGACCTTGCCGTTCAGGCTCTGGAAAGAGCTGTCCAGCAGCTTATCCGGCAGTTCAACCAACACCATCCGCCTGTCCGGACTGAACCTGGGCGTGAAGAGTTATGAAAACCTGTACACGGTCGGCTTCAACCTGGCCTACAACCTGAACATGAATACGCCCATCAAATTACCAAACTTCTGGCCGTTTAACGGCGCGATTCTGAGGCTACAGCAAACTCTGCGGCTGAGCAATAACCTGAAATTCGAGTGGGCCAGGAATGAGGAGAAGGGCACCCAGGGCATTGGCGTGAACACGGACACTGTCACCAATGACACGATTATAAATTATTCCCTGTGGCGCAACGTGGAGGGGGATGTCAGTATTACCAATCAGTGGTTTTTTGACGATATTAATAGCAATAAAGACTACTGGGCTATCCGCATCAAAGCAGGCTTGACCGCGATTTTCTGATCTTTTATTCTGTGGTTAGCGCTTTTTTTGCATGGAAACCGCCGGTCCGCTGTCAAATTTCAACATGAAACTAATTTCTCCCTGGTTGGCCTGGGGTAGGCAGGCCCTGGGCCTGCTCTCGCCCCCGGCCTGCCCGGCCTGCGGGCGCCCGGCGGGCCGGCACGGCCTGGCGATGCTCTGTGCGCAATGTTGCCCGCGAATAGGCGCGCGGCCTTGCTGTCAGGCCTGCGGGCAGTGGCTGGCGGCCACGCCCATGCTGCGCATTAGCCGGCCGGTCCGCTGCCGGGATTGCCGTCCCCTGCGGCTTTATTTCGAACGGGCCCGCAGCCTGGCGCCGTATGCCCAGGCCTGGCGGCAGGCCATTCTCGCTTTTAAAACCCTTCCGGCCGGAGACCTGGCGTATCAGCTGGCCGCGCTGTGCAGCCGCTTTATCCGGGCCGGGTATCTGACCGGGTCCTGGTCCCGGATTATACCGGTCCCGCACCGGCCGGGCCGGACCCCGCACGCGGCCCATTTGCTGGCGAAAAAACTGGCTGATCGTTTGCAGATAAAATTTTATCCGAAACTCCGGTTCCAGCGCCGCACCGCGCCCCAGCACACCTTGCCGAGAAAAATCCGCTTGAAAAACCTGCGCCGCAGCATGACCTGGAAAGGCGCGCCCTTGTCCGGGGAGGCCTGCCTGGTAATTGACGACGTGTACACCACCGGCGCCACGGTGAATGAATGCGCCCGCGTGTTAAAGGCACAGGGCGCCGGCCGGGTGGACGTGCTTACCCTGGCGCGCAGTCCGGGGCCCAATAGTCTCGAACAGGGCCCCGGACGGAGCAATTGAGCAGCAGAACAGCGGAACAGCAGAAAGCCTGCATTTACATAGCTCAATTGCGGTCCGCTGCTCGGCTGTTCAACCCTGTAGCGCTGGAGCAAGGTGGTATATTGCTGTTGTTTAGCCAGGGATTTTCTTTTATAATTCTTCCCGTGTTGTCGTTATTTGCGCACCGGAGGTCAAGGGCATGAAAACCCTGGTTATTTATCCCGGAACGTTTGATCCGGTCACGAAAGGGCACCTGGACCTCATCCGCCGCTCCTGTGAGAATTTTTCCCGCGTCATCGTGGCCGTGGCGGGCAGTACGCAAAAAAAAGCCCTGTTTACGGTGTCGGAACGCGTGGAGATGGTGAAACTCGCCATCCACTCGCTCTCCCAATGGCAGGACCGGATTGAGGTGGATTCCTTTTCCGGCCTGCTGGTCGAGTACATGCGCTCGCGCAAGGCCAACGTGGCCCTGCGTGGACTGCGGGCCATATCGGATTTTGAGTACGAATTCCAACTGGCGCAGATGAACCGCAAGCTGTACCCGGAATATGAAATCATTTATATGATGCCCGATGAGCGGTATACGTACATCAGCTCCTCGCTGGTCAAGGAGGTGGCCGCACTGGGCGGCGACGTGAGTGAGTTCGTGCCCCGGGAAATCGAACCCCTGCTGAAGGCGAAATTCAACGCCAAAACCTGAGGAGGCCAGAGATGTCAAATTACATGCGTGTGGTCGCAATGCTCGCGCTGGTTGGTTTTGTGACACTTTCGGGATGCGGACGGATGCGCTCGCAAACCCAGGTGCCGGACCCCAGCCGGACCTATCCGCCCGCCTACGGCGACATGATCGTGGAGGGCACCATTGCGGATCCCGCAATTTTGAATCCCATACTGGCTTCGGATTCGGCCTCCAGCGATGTGACCAGCCAGATATTTACTTCGCTGCTCAGATACGATAAGGACCTGAATCTGGTGGGGGAACTGGCCGAGAGCTGGGAGATTTCCCCGGAGGGAACGGTCATTACCTTTAAACTGAAAAAAGGAGTGAAATGGCACGACGGCAAGCCGCTGACCGCCCATGACGTCAAGTTCACCCTGGGGCGCTACCTGGATCCCACGGTGAAAACCGCGTATCGCAGCAATTTCGAAAAGATCTCCAAGTCAGCCGTGCTGGACGACCACACCTTCCGGGTGTGGTATGCCGAGCCTTTCGCACCAGCGCTGGTAAATATGGGCAGCATGCCCATCCTGCCTCGCCATTTGCTGAAAGGCCGGGACATCAACACCACGGATGACTTCAATTATCGCCCCGTGGGCAGCGGTCCGTATAAATTCATATCCTGGCAGCGCGCGGAATCCGTGATTCTGCAGGCCAATCCGGAGTACTTCGAGGGCCGGCCCTACCTGAACCGGGTGGTGTTTCGGGTGATTCCGGACATGGCCGTGCAATTTTTGGAATTGCAGAACCACGGCCTGGACATGATGGGCCTGACACCCAATCAATATACCGGAGAGGGAAGCGAGCCGGAATTCACGGACCAGTTTAATAAGTATAAATACACCTCGAATCAATATACCTACATGGGATTCAATTTAAAAAAGGCCATATTCCGGGACAAGCGTTTCCGTCAGGCCATTGCGCTCTCCCTTGACAAGGAAGCCCTGGTCAAAGGCGTGCTGGAAGGTCTGGGTTCCGTGGCCACTGGCCCCTATACGCCCAGCTCCTGGGCGTACAACGAGGACGTAAAGCCCGTGGCGTTTGATCAGTTGAAGGCCCGCGAACTCTTCGTGGCTGCCGGGTACCGGTACGCCAAGGACGGCCGGTTGACCAAGAACGGCAAGCCCGTGGAATTTACGCTCCTGACCAACCAGGGCAACCGCAACCGCGAGCAAACCGCCACCATCATTCAGGCCCAGCTCAAGGAAGTGGGGATCAAGGTCAAAATCCGCGTCATTGCCTGGAGCACGTTTCTTTCCGAATTCGTTAACAAGCGAAAATTCGACGCCCTGCTCCTGGGCTGGTCTTTGGCGCGCGACCCGGACCTGTATTCCATCTGGCACTCCTCGCGCATGGGCGAGCATGAGTTTAATTTCGTAAGTTATAAAAACGCGGAAGTGGACCGCTTGCTGGTCCGGGGCCGCACGACCTTCAACCACGAGCGCCGCGTGCGGATTTACCACCGCGTGCACGAACTGATCGCGGCGGACCTGCCGTACGTGTTCCTTTTTGTGCCGGACAGCCTGCCAGCCGTGCACCGTCGTATCCTGGGCATTGAACCCGCGCCGGCCGGGATAGGGTACAATTTTATCAAGTGGTACGTGCCGGAGGGGTTTCATAAATACACCAAATAAAACATCGAATTATAAATTATTATCGTAAGGGCGGGGGGACCCCGCCCCTACGATAATGCCCGAAAGGAATTCCGCCATCCGTTTCGCTCGCATATCCCGCGCCAAAGAATCGCCCTGCGCGTTTGTTCCGGTAAAAGGTTCCGGACTGTCCCAACCTCTGCAACCTTCTAAAATAATCGCCGTGGGCCTGAACTATCACAGTCACGCGCGCGAGCTCAATATGCCCGTTCCGGAAAATCCAATTCTCTTCCTGAAACCTCTCACCGCCCTGGCCGCACACGGAGAGACCATTTCCTATCCAGCCTCCAGCCGGCAAGTGGATTACGAAGGCGAACTGGCCCTGGTCATCGGAAAGCCGGGACGGAACATTCCGGAAGACGGCGCCTATGAATACCTGCTGGGATATACGCTCGCCAATGACATCACGGCGCGGGATCTGCAAAAACAAGACGGTCAATGGACCCGGGCCAAAAGCTTTGACGGATTTTGCCCGATCGGTCCGGTGGTGAAACCAAGACTTAAACCGGAACAATTGGAAATCAGAACCTTGCTCAACGGCCAACTCAAGCAAAAGGGAAGTCCGGCTGATTTTATCTTCAGTGTTCCCCGGATCATCGCTTTTGTCTCGGAAATCATGACCGTATATCCCGGTGACGTCATTTTGACCGGCACGCCGCCGGGCGTGGGCCCCATGCAGCGCGGCGACCGGGTGCGCGTGGAGTGCGACGAAATCGGGGTATTGGAAAACCGGATCCTGGAAACCTGATTCCGTTTCTGAAAAACAATGAAATTCATTCACGGCGCGGGGGTGACGCACCTTGATTGAACTTGGACCGCGGCTGCTTACTATCCGACGGAAACCGCTTTTATTCTTTATTTTGCTGGCCATTATACTCTGGACGGTTTTTCTGCGCCTGCATTCCCTGCCGGAACCATTACATACGGACATTTGTGTATATTCCCTGATTGGCCAGGGCATGCTGGACGGCAAACCTTTATATTTTACCTTGCTCGATAACAAGCCGCCCGGGATATATATCTTGTTTATGTTGGTTCAAGGGATAGCCGGGAATGAACCGGCGGTGTTTGTGTGGCTGGGTATTCTCTTCACCCTCTTCTCCCTTTTCTTGATTTTTTTCATACTGGTCCGTCTGGCGAATATTCCGACAGCTCTGCTGGGCACACTACTTTGGTCTGCCGTCTCTCTGACCCCGCAACTTTGGGCCAATCAGCCGCATACCGAGGTTTTCATCAATACGTTCCTCCTGCTCGGCCTGGCGGGGATCATTTGCGCTCTGCAGGGAAAAAGAAAAGGTTTATGGTTCGGCGGCCTGGGTTTTGCCCTGGCCTCCGCTTTTAAAACCAATGTGTTTTTTATTTTTCTGGCCATGTGCATTTTTTGGGCCGCCAGCGGCCGGAAAACCGAAAACCCGGCCATTTCCCGGCGTCTCGGTGAATTGGGTATACTGCTGGTGCCCGGCGCTTTGTTATGGGCTGGTTTTTTTCTTTTTTTTATCCTGCAAGGCACCGCGCGCGAGTTCGTCGACATCGTTTTCCGCTCCTTGCACCATTACGCCGGAAACATTCTCCTCAACGAATGGAACTATTTCACGCGCCTGTGGCAGCAGGCGGATGTCTTGCATAATGCGTTGTGGCTGCCGGCGGTTTTTTCTTTCGCTTGGCTGGCGTTGAAAATAGTCAGGCGGACAATCTGGAGGAATGCGGATAAAGCGCTGGTCTGTTATTTTATCGGCTGTTTGATCACGATCGGAAGCATACCGAGTCACTTTTTGCATTATTATCAAATTATTATCCCTCCCCTGGTATTGTTTTCAGCCCTGTTTTTTTACGAAGTGTACCAATACCCCATGCCCTCCCGGCGGTGGCAACTGGGATTCCTGGGACTGCTCCTGGCCGGCTTGTTGCTGCAGCAAGGCTATTATGTTGGCCGCTATCTCGCTTCTTCGCCGGATGATATTTCCACCCGAAAATACGGTGACGATATTCTGGTGGCCGATCGGGCGCTGGGACGTTATTTGGCCTCGATCACCAAGCCGGAAGACCGCCTATACCAATGGGGCATGCACGCCCACTTGAATTATTACAGCAACCGGAAAACGCCTGCCGGTCTTATCCAGCATCACCTGTTTTTCTTCAGCCCGGACGATGTGAAAATGAAAATCAAAAACAAGTTGGTCGCGGAGCTTACCCAGGACCCGCCGGTTTTACTCATTTTTGCAGCCTGGATTGGAGATTACCGGGAAACCATGATTTACCGGGTCCTGGGGGAAAAATACCGCTATTTCGCCTCCTTTGACCGTTATCTGCTATTTGTTCGCAGGGATTATCCCCTGGCCGCGGATGCCGATCCGGCGTTGTTTCGCGTCATCACGACGCGGTCCTTTAATGATTTGGGCACCGCGCGCTTGCAGCTCGCCCGGGAGAATCAGGCACACGCGCGCAGGGAGATCAACCGCTTGAAATCGACCGGGCGGGATTTCATCGTGCTGGACGAAAAAAGCCGGTATGCTGAATTGCTCCATCAGGGGAATCAGTATGCCCGGAACGGACAATGGCACAAAGCCATGCAAGCCTGGGTCCGGGCCCAGGCCGTGCAACCTCGGAGGCCGGAAGCGACCGCGAACCTCGGCATTTATCACGAATATTTGGGAGCTTTTTACCTTGCCCTGGACCACTATGAAATCGCATTCCGGAAATTAGGCCCGCCCTGGGATAATTACTACCGCGCAACACAGCGTCGCATGCATCTTACCGCCCAGGAGCAGGCGGCCAAGCAGCCCCCGGCGCCGGTGCGGCGCCGTGATCTCGCCCAGGCGGCTGGGGATGACGCCTATGCCCGGCTGGTACAGAAAGGCAACCTTGAGGCAGGTAAATCCCGCTGGCAGCAGGCCCGGATTATTTGGGAAAAGGCGCTCCACTTGGATTCCCGGCGGCCGGAAGCCAGGGCCAATCTTGGGATTTTTTATGAAATCACTCAGGAGTATGAAATGGCCCTGCGGGAGTATGCAAGAGCGGCAGAACAATTGGGTGAGCCTTGGATACACTATCATCAAAAGGTTCGGGAAATAATCAAACAACAATCCGAAAGTAATAATTATTAAAGGGTAACGGATTCTATCGCCGGCTTGTGGCTTGTTTTCCGAACCAGCTACACCGCCGGGCGTGGGCCCCATGCAGCGCGGCGACCGGGTGCGCGTGGAGTGCGACGAAATAGGAGTTTTGGAGAACATCCTTGAATAACCGGCCCGCCCGTAAATTCCGCGTTTCCTTCAATCCTGAAATCGTATATACTTTGAAGCATGATTCGCTATATTCTGCGCAGACTTGTAATCTCCCTGCCCATCCTGTTCGGCATCACGATCATTACCTTTGGCGTAATCCATCTCACGCCCGGCGGGTTCACGTCGGTGCATATGGACATGAATCCCAACGTCTCTCCGGATTCCATTGCCAAGCTCCAGGAACTCTACGGTCTGGACCAGCCCCTGCCCGTGCAATACGTAAAATGGGTAAGCCGGCTGATTCGCCTGGATTTCGGCCGTTCCTTCCTGGACCAGAGCCCGGTGATTCACAAAATCGGGCAACGCCTGCCGGCCACGCTCCTCCTGAGCGGGCTATCCATGCTCTTTATTTTTATGCTGGCCATTCCCGTGGGCGTGTATTCAGCCATGCATCACAACAGCCGGCAGGACCGGGTGATCACCGTACTCACCTTTGTGGGGTATTCCGTGCCGACTTTTTGGCTGGCGCTTCTTTGCATGCTGCTGTTCGGCGTCGTTTTAGGCTGGCTGCCCATATCCGGGATTCGCTCCGTCAACCATGATTTCCTGGGGCCCATGGGCCAGTTCTGGGACTATGTCTCGCATTTGATTCTTCCGGTGTTTATTTCAGCCTTCGGCGGCCTGGCCTCGATTTCCCGCTACACCCGCAGCAATATGCTCGAGGTCGTGCGGCAGGATTATATCCGCACGGCCCGGGCCAAGGGCTTGCCCAGGAGCCGGGTCTACTACGTGCACGCTCTGAAAAACGCCCTCCTGCCGATTATTACCATCATTGGTCTGGCCCTGCCCGGCCTGATCGGCGGAAGTTTTATCTTTGAAACCATCTTTTCCTGGCCCGGTATGGGGCGCCTGGCGTATGAATCGGCCCTAAGTTTTGATTATCCCACGATTATGGGCATCGCGGTTATTGGTGCGGTGCTCGTGTTGTTGGGCAATATCCTGGCGGACGTGCTTTACGCGAGTGTGGACCCGCGCATACGGTTGTAATTATTGTAGGGTCCAGGCATGCCTGGACCCTACGCAGGAGACGGAATGAACATATCATTCTGGCACAAATTCAAGCGCAAGCGTCTGGCAGTCATTGGCGCAACCGTGGTGCTGTCCCTCATTCTGCTTAGCCTGGCCGCGCCCCTGATTGCTCCTTGCGACCCCCAAGCGCAAAACCTTGAGTTGCGCATAAAACCGCCGAGCTGGGCCCATCCCCTGGGCACGGATGAGTACGGCCGGGACGTGCTTTCGCGTATGCTCTACGGCGGACGAATTTCCCTGTCCGTGGGATTTGTGGCCGTGGGCATTTCCTTATCCATCGGCCTGTTTTTAGGCGCTTTGGCCGGGTATTTCGGAGGTTGGGTGGACCAGGTCATCATGCGCACTGTGGATGTTGTCTTGTGCATTCCCACTCTGTTTTTAATTCTCATGTTGATCGTGTTTCTCGGCCCCAACCTGCTGAACATCATGGTGATCATCGGTTTAACCAGTTGGACGGAATTGTCCCGCTTGGTGCGGGCGGAATTCCTGACCCTCAAACAACGCGATTATGTCAGCGCGGCCCGGGCCAGCGGGGCGCGGGATCGTAAAATAATATTCCGGCACATTTTGCCCAATGCCCTGGCGCCGGTTTTTGTTTCAGCCACGTTTGGCATTGCCGGCGCGATTTTGATCGAGTCCGGGCTAAGCTTCCTGGGCTTGGGCGTGCAGCCGCCGGTGCCTTCCTGGGGGAACATTCTCACCTCGGGCAAGGATTACATAACCCAAGCTTGGTGGATGACCTTGTCACCGGGGATTGCCATTTTTCTCACGGTCCTCGGCTATAATTTGCTGGGGGACAGCCTGCGCGACATTCTGGATCCTCGCCTGACTGTGGGGGATGAACATGCCTGAGATCCTCAGCCTGAGGCAGCTTCGAGTCGCGTTTCCACGTGCGGAAGGCGCTGCGGTGAACGTGGTGCGGGGAGCGGACCTGGAAACAAATCCAGGACAGACACTGGGTTTGGTCGGCGAGTCCGGTTCCGGGAAAAGCATGACCGCGCTGGCGATCATGGGATTAACGCCATTCTCAGCCCAAGTAAGCGGTTCTGCGAGATACCACGGACGGGAATTGGTTGGATTGCGCGAGCCGGAGTACGAGAAGATCCGGGGTGCGGGCATCTCCATCGTCTTTCAGGACCCCTCCACATCCCTCAATCCAGTCCTTACCATTGAGCAGCAACTGCTGGAAACCATTCAGACGCATAGGGAAATAAGCCAAAAAGACGCCCGGAATTTAGCGATCGAGAGCCTCCGGAGCATGGATATTCCCAGTCCGGAAAAGCGAATTAATGACTATGCTCATCAACTTTCCGGGGGTATGAAACAGCGTATATTGATCAGCATGGCGCTGGCCTGCGAACCGGATTGCCTGATACTGGACGAGCCGACTACTGCCTTGGACGTTACGGTCCAGGCTCAGATTCTGGATTTGGTAGAGCGTATACAAAGCTTTAATCAGGTGTCTGTTATATTGATATCACACGACTTAGGAATCGTTTCTGAAATATCAGATAAAGTAGCTGTTATGTACGCGGGACGAATTGTTGAACAAGGACCAACCGCGGATATCTTAAACGTATCCAGGCACCCGTATACCCGGGGCCTGCTCAGCTCCATTCCCGAACTCGGCGCGCCGAAGAAAACCCTGGCAACGATCCCGGGATTTCCGCTGAATCCGGCGGAATTGCCCTCTGGATGTCCCTTCCATCCCCGTTGTTCGCGGGTGCAGGCCATATGCCGTCAACAGGACCCGGATATTCGGCATGAACAGGACCAGGCATTTGCCTGTTGGAATCCGGAGCCGCAGCATGGCTGAATCATTATTGCGCCTGCAGGGTCTGGGTCGGGATTATCCGGTGAAGCGGCCGGGCTGGCTGCTGCCGAAACAAACGCTGGTGGCGGTGGACCAAATCGACCTCGAGGTAATGCGCGGTGAAACCCTGGGTTTGGTGGGGGAATCCGGATGCGGAAAAAGCACCTTGGGCAAGATGATCTGCCGTCTGGAAACCCCGAGCCGGGGGGAGTTATTCTTCAGCCAGCTTGCGCTGGGCGGCTTGCGCGGGGAAAAGTTGAGAATTCTGCGCCGGAAATTCCAGCCTGTGTTTCAGGATCCCCTGGGGAGCTTGAATCCCCGCTTGAATGTCTTTCAGACCCTGCAAGAGCCCCTGCGCCTGGCCGGACGCGAGGGCGCTCTGCATGAGATCCGGGAGATGCTGAAGATGGTCGGTCTGGGCGATGAAGTATTGTTTCGCTTTGCGCATCAATTATCCGGCGGCCAGCGCCAGCGGTTAGGCTTGGCCCGGGCCCTGGCCGTGGAACCGGAATTAATCGTGGCTGACGAACCGGTTTCCTCCCTGGACGTTTCCATTCAGGCCCAAATACTCAATTTATTCGTCACACTACAAAGGAAACTCAACCTGACCGTTATTTTTATTTCCCACGATTTGCGCGTGATCAACCATGTGTCAGACCGTGTGGCGGTCATGTACATGGGACGCATCATGGAAATGGCGCCCACCCGCGAATTGTTTTCAAATCCCCGTCATCCCTACACTTGGGCCCTGCTGGAGGCCTTGCCCAAGCTCCGCCCGGGGCGGGGAAGAAAGCGGGCCTTGCTCGCGGGCGAACTGCCTTCGCCCGTGGACCCGGAACCCGGCTGCCGTTTTTACAGCCGGTGTCAATATTGGCAGCCTGCTTGCCGAGACTATGAGAATGATTTAGAGACGGTTGCTTCGCAACATACGGTGGCTTGCCGGCGGTGGCAGGACTCTGAAATGATGCGCCAAAGAAAGAAAAGCACTCAATTTCCCCTCGGGGAAATTGG
>JAUXBQ010000041.1 GCA_030619365.1 candidate division FCPU426 bacterium
ACTCTCCCCTCGGGATATTGCACTTGCGGATGCTGGGCCTGATACGCGGCCGCCAGGCCGAGCGTCAGGGGTCCCAGCCGCCCCACGAACATGGACAAAATCACGACGACTTTGCCCAGCGGCGAAAACAGGGCTGACAGGCTGAGCGTGTCGCCGTTCCCCACGGATAGCCCGACCGTGCCCAGAGCCGAGGTCATTTCGAACAGGACCCCGGAAAGATGCTGGTTCTCCCAGGCCACCATGAACAGGGTCAGGCCCACCAGCAGGGACACCATGCAGACCATGATCATCATGGCCCGGTAGAGCGTGTCCGCGGTCACCTGCCGGTTAAAGACAATGACATTGTTTCGCCCCCGGAGTAAAGACCAGATCGCTATCAGCACCAGGGCGAAGGTGGTGGTTTTAATGCCCCCGCCGGTGCCGCCCGGCGAGGCGCCGATAAACATGAGCGGGATCAGGAAAAATTGCGCGCCCAAGGGCAGCTGGCCCGTGTTCTCTATATTAAAACCCGCCGTCCGGGCGATGGAGGAAAGAAAGAACGAGTGATCCCAGCTCAGCTTCGCGCCATAGTGCAGCCCGAGCATGCCCAGAACCGTGATGCTCGCGGTGGCGACCAAAACGATCTTGGTGTGCATGGATAATTTTTTACGCCGGCCCTTGAGCAGGTCGATGAATTCATTTATGACCAAAAAGCCCAGCCCGCCGACAATGGCCAGGATCATGATGCTGTGGGTGGCCACTGGCACGTTGCCCTCGGTCATGAGGTTGTCGGAAAACAGGCAAAACCCGGCGTTGTTAAACCCCGAGACGGAATGAAAAAAGCCGAGCGCCAGGGCCCGGCCCGGCGTGTGCCCGGGCCAGTAGGCGGCAGCCATGACGAGCCCGCCGATCAGTTCCAGGCCGAGGGTGAACAGGATGACCCGTACAATAAAGCGCCCCAGACCTTCGGCCGTTTCCAGGTTCAGCGCCTGCTTGAGCGCGACCCGCTCCGTCATGCCGAGGCGCCGGCCCAGGATCACCGCCGCGGCCGTGGCCAGCAACATGTAACCCAGGCCGCCCAGTTTCACCAGCGTGATAATAATGACCTGCCCAAAGGGTGTAAACGAAGTGGCGGTGTCGCGCACGATCAAACCGGTCACGCAGACCGCCGAGGTGGCGGTAAACAGAGCGTCCACGATAGACAGGGGCTGCCCCTGGGGTACGCACCAGGGAAGCAGCAGGAGCAGGGCGCCCGCACCGATCAACGCCGCGAAGAACAGCACCAGGCGCTGCTGGGGATTGATGCCCAGGGCCTTGCCGCCCGCGGCTTCCCGCCGGGAAGTGAACATGTCTTGAATGAATTCTTCGGTTGATTTCATTTCCCCGTTTGCTCCGCGCGCCGTTCAGGCACCAACAGCTGTTTGCTGCTAAACCCCCGCCACAGACGGGCCGAAAAAAAATAGCCGCTCCACCGGACTTCGTTGCCCCAGCGGTCAAGCAGCAAGTGATGCGCGAGCCCGAAGGCCAGGCCGCCGGTCAGGGCCGGCGCCCAACCGAGCAGGGCGGCCAGGCCCAAGAGCAGCACGAGCTCAACGTCGTGCAGGACAATATACAGCCGCTGCTCGGCGAAATGTTTCCAAAAAGCGAAGAAATCCGGCACTGACCGCCGGCGTGGGGTCAGAAAATATTCAGGTACATGGTCCAGGTCCACCAGGACCCCGCCTACCAAGGACCAGCCGGCTGCCCACCAGGACCCGGTCAGAGCGCCCAGCAAGGCCCCACCGGCCAGGGACGCGGACACGTGAACGATCGGGCGCATGCTAGGTAATTCTACCGACAAACGCTTCAGCCATGGGCATACGTCCGGAGCATGGTTACCGGAAGAGTTCGTCGGATCCAGGAACATGGTCGGACCGGAGGCGCGACGGTTCCCAGGGATAAAGGGACAGGATCACCGCCGCCGCCAGGGTGGCCAGCAACCAGCTCCCGCCCACAGACAGCAGCGAGGCGGTGGAATAGCCGCCGTAGCCCTTCGCCAGTTCCGTGGTGACCGAGCGGACCAGCATGATCAGCAGAATGGACGGCGTGAGATATTTGATCATGAAATCCCATCCTTGGTTCATTTTGCGCTGCGTGCTTTCGTTAATGTGCTTGCGCAGCACGCCCGCCTTGAGGATATACCCCACGAACAGGCATTCCAGCAGGCCGGCCATAACCAGGCCATACTGGTTCAAAAAGTGGTCAACGATGTCCAACCAATACAGACCGCCGCCGGTGGTGAAAATAATGGACCCCATGAATCCCAGCACGCACAAACCCGTCACCACCCATTTCCGCGGCCACCGGAATTTGTCTATGGCCGAACAGGTCAGGGCCTCGACAATGGAAACACCGGATGTCAAGCCGGCGATGACCAGGGCGGAAAAAAAGAAAATGCCGAACACCTCCCGTAAAAAGGGCAGGCGGGAAATGGCCTCGGGAAACACCACAAACGCCAGGGTTGGGCCGGATTTGATTACCTGATCCACGGGCACGCCCTTGACGCCGGCCAGGTAGCCCACCACGGCAAAGACCGCGAACCCGGCGAGGAAGGAATAGATGCAATTGGTCAGGCTCGTGATCCAGGCATTCCGGACCAAATCGGTCTTCCGGGGCAAATAGCTGGCGTACGCGATCATGATGCCGAAAGAGATCGAGAGCGTAAAGAAGATCTGGCCGTAAGCCGCGATCCACACCTTCGGGTCCAGCAGCTTCCCCCATTCGGGCTTAAGGTAGTAGCTCAGGCCGTCGCCCGCGCCGGGCAGGGTCAGGCCCCAGCCCACCAGAATGAGGGTCGTGACCACCAGCACGGGCATGAAAATCCTGCAGGCCCGCTCAATACCCCGGTGCACTTCCTGGTATGTGATAAACCAGGTGATCAGCCACATCAGTCCGGTAGCGATCAGGATCGCGGGCCGGATCCCGCCCAACTCGGCCGGTGATTTCGTCACACCCAGAAACGTGTTCAGGAAAAAGTCCTGGGTGTCCGGCCCCCAGGCCAGGTTGAAGGAAAAAATCAGGAAATTGGCGCACCAGCCGATCACCACCTGGTAGTAGAACATGATGCCGAACATGACGAACAACGGCATCCACCACCCCAGCCACTCGGTCCGGCGGTTTACCTTGGCGAACGCCAGGGGCGCGGAGGCCTGCTCCCGGTGCCCCAGACCGTACTCTAAAATCAGCAGGGGGATCCCGGCGGAAAACAAGGCGACCACGTAGGGAATTAAAAAGGCCCCGCCGCCGTTGGTGTAGGTCATGTAGGAAAAACGCCAGATATTACCCAAGCCGATGGCCGAGCCAATGGCTGCCAGTAAAAATCCCCAGTTTGAGGAAAAACTTCCGCGCTGATGCCCTGCTGCAGACATGCCGGAACCCTCCTGAAAAAGCAAAGCAGGCTGCGAAAAACCTTCACAGCCTGCACCTTAAAACAGAATGATACCCACTCGCCTGACGGCTGTCAATGGAAAATCGCCAATTCGCAGTAGGGAACGGTCGCGACCGTTCCCTACTGGGGCAGGGGGACGCCCGGGGTGGCCGGGTGGGGTGGCCGGCCGGCCCGGCCAGCCGGTCCGTCGTATAAAAACGGCCTTATCGTTTGCTTTCCGGAAATATTTGGTTACAATGGTGGCCATGACCGCACAATCGCCCAAGGAATCCAAGCGCCATACTGAAAGCTTGATCCGGCATATCCAGCGCACACGCAAGGAGCGCACTATTCTTATCTCGGATATCGAGCATTCGACCAGATTCTGGTCCCACCACGGAGACATTCAGGGCCGTTTAATGGTCGACCGGCACAACTGGCTGCTTTTCCCCATTATCCGGCAATTCAAGGGCCGAATCGTGAAAACCATTGGTGATTCCATCCTGGCCGCGTTTAAGGATCCTGACCTGGCCCTGCAGGCCGCGATCGCCATCCAGCAGATCCTGGAGCGGGAGCGCCAAACGAACAAAAACTTTACCATGAAAATCCGTATTGGGCTGCATAGCGGCGAGGCCCTGGTTGAACACAATGACGTCTTTGGAGATGTCGTAAATATTGCCTCCCGCCTCGAAAGCCGCGGCAAGGGCGGAGAGATCCTGTTCTCCTCCGAAACCAGAAAGCGTTTAAAAAATAGTGATTACACCATTGCCGAACGGGGCTCGTTTGTCCCTAAGGGAAAATCCGGGGCGTATGACGTCTACCTGTGTCATTGGCGGAGGACGACGGATCTGCTGCCCCTGGTGCGGTTGCATACCAAACTCCCGCTGATTCGCCGGCAGCGCATTGAAGTCGCAGCCTTCGCCTTCTCCGGATTGGCGGCCATTTGGCTGATGGTTCAGCTATACCTGCGTTTTATGCTAAGCGAGAACGAAACCCTGGCTTTGGTGTTTCTCGATCCCGGCACCTTTTGGTGGGAATATCCGTTGCTGGTGCTGTCGGTGCTTGGTCTGGCCGGTGGTATTTACTACACGGTATTTATCCTGAAAAGTATCCCTCTGCCTGCCCTAAGAATTCTGAAAGGTTTTTTTGGGTTCCTGGCCTTTTTCCTGCTCGCCTACGGATTTCTGTGGTTATTCCCCGGCGCGCCCGGCCGCTATCTGCGCACGCCGCTGGCCGAGTCGGACCATCTGTTCATGAAATCCCTGGTGGTGAACAATCCCATTTATCAATCCCCTTCGCCGGACTCCCGGGTTCTGAAGCATTGCCAGCCGGGCCAGCTCCTGCTCCTGGCGAATGTTAAGAAAATCGGTCCCATGGTATGGAACAAAGTTCTGATCGGCCCGGGCCGCCACGGCTGGATCCCCCGGGTCCTGCCCCCGCGTCTGGGCATCCCGGCCCAGCGGCTGACGCTGACGAATAAGTTTTATTTTCGGATTCGCGACCTGTATGCGCTGGTTATAGGTTTGTTGGGATTTGTCTGGGGGTTCTTTACCTTCCACGTGCGCCCGGCGTGATAGGATTATTTTATTTTTATCTGTAGGGAACAGGCATGCCTGTTCCCTACAATTACGGCCAACCATCACCGCCGCGACCGCAAATAGGCCTCGACCGAACGGTCGTAGGTCCGCTCGGTTTTATTGTCAAAATAGCAGGCCGGCAGTTCGCCAAGCCGGCGGTGGTAGGCAACGCATTCGCAGCATACGCCCTTGCGCGAGCAGGGGTAGGTACAATTACACATCTTCAGGTTCTGTTCTTTGCGGCATTCCACGGGACCACCCCCATATTATCGTAGGGAACAGGCATGCCTGTTCCCTACGAAATTTTATTCCCCGATGACCTTGATGACCAAACGCTTGGGGCGTTGTCCGTCGAATTCCGCGTAAAAAACCTGCTGCCAGGGGCCTAAATCCAGGACCCCGCGCGTGATGGGCAGGATGACCTCATGGTGGACCAGCAGATTTTTCAGGTGCGCGTCGCCGTTGGTCTCCCCGGTGCGGTGATGGCAATAGTTTGATTTAAACGGCGCCAGCCCCTCCAGCCAGTCGTCTATATCATGAAGAAGGCCGGACTCCGCGTCATTGACAAACACGCCGGCCGTGATATGCATGGCCGAGACCAGGACCATGCCCTCCGCGACCTGGGAGGCCTTGACCGCCTTTTCCACATCCGGGGTAATATTAATGTATTCACGGTGTTTCTTGGTGTTGAAGGTCATGTACGCGGTATGGCTTTTCATAATGCTCTCCCTTCACTAAAACTTTTTGCCTATCTCTGTAAACTCCGCTCGATCATAAACCGGACGTCTTCGTTGGCCCGGATATAGCTGATTTCGATGCCGGGATGCAGGTTTTTAAACACCCTAAACACTTCATCCGCGAAGGCTTGTCCCACCGTGTTCACACCATTAAAATCCAAAACTATATTTTTAAATTTTTCCGCCCCCGACAACAACCGCTTGGCCTGGGAACGGGAAATGAGCGTCTCTTCCCCGCTCTTACTCAGTTCAACGCACAGCTCTGTACTGTCGAATTGTTTTGTCACCGGATCACTATAGCGGTTAAATAAGGCGGCCAACTCTTGCCCGGCCGCATATCCAATCTCCATTGACACCCTGGTTCCTTTTTCTCGTTCTATTCCAAAATCTCTTGTTTCCAGCGTCCAATCTCCCTGTTGATCGGCATGGTTATCCCGCAAATAGGCTAGGCCGTCTGCCACCAGCCCAAACCTATTAAAAGCCCGCGAAGTAAAAAAGATGCCTTCCCCCGTATGTTTCTCCGGATCGGTCGTGGTTTTACCCTGAGTCAGTTTTAAAACACTTTCCCGCAGACTATCTAAATGAAAAGCGCGTTGGAGTTTGGTATAAATGCCGATCCCATTATCCATAATTTGAATAGAGATTCTTTCTATATCCCAATCGGTTTGTATCTCCACTTGCGTTCCTTCCGAATGTTCGATTGCGTTATTCAATATTTCGGTAAACCCATAAAATATGATCCTTTTAATATTTTCCGGTAAATTTCTGAAATCCGGTTCCAGGTGGTTTTTCCAAACTTGATCCTCCGCAACCGGTTCGCGAAGCGACAAAGTCAACCGCTTATTTTGTTCCGTGGCGAGTTGATAACGCGCGCCCCTGGTTCTGCCGGTCTTGATCAGCTTACCTTCGGCAATCAGCCGGTTTACATGGCGATGAATGGTGGTGGGGGTGACTACAAACTTTTTTATTGCGAATGGCACTATATCGCGTGGATGCCGAGGGGTTTGTTCTAAAAGAAACTTTCTGATTTTTTCTGATTGATTCTTCATTTTGCTTTGTCCCATATAAAAGATTTATTATAACTAGTTATAATAACTTTATAACTAGTTATAATAACTGTCAAGGTTTTATATAGCATTTCCGCAACCTGTCAGTAAAACTACACAAAACTGTTTCAGGTCTTTACCTGTCAATTTTTTTCGGCGGCTTCACTTTTTTCCACCGCCTGTATTCCTCCTCAAAATTGGGCGTGAACACGGACTGCCCCAGGGTGGCTTCAATTTCCCCGGCTGACCAGAAGCGCCCTTCGGCCAATTCCCGCGCATTCGGGTGAATTTCCCCGGCCCAGACAGTCCGAAAAGTGGTGACCAGCTCGGTCTCCACGGCGCTGCGCATTATATATTGATACAACCTTTCCAATTTGGCGCCCTGGATGCCCAATTCTTCTTCCAGCTCCCGCAGTGCGCCCTGCTCCGCGTCCTCGCCCGGGCAGAGGTGGCCGCCGACCGAGGTGTCCCACTTGCCGGGCTGAATGTCCTTGTGATCAGCTCGTTTCTGTAGAAACAGCCGCCCGGCTGGGTTAAAAACCAGTACGTGCACCACGCGGTGCAGCAGCGAGGGATCGCCGTGGCATTCCCCGCGGGATGCCAGGCGCAGCACCTGGCCCTGCTCGTCCACTACTTCAAAGACCTCGTCCGGCTGACTCATGAGGGAATCATAGCAAATGCGGGAATAAAAACAAAACGAAACCTCGCCTTCTTTCCCCGGTTAAGGAGAGTAAGGGGCTGTTTTTCCCATGCAGAAGCCCAGGCTTGTATGCGAAAATAGGTCCGACTTGGATTAACCCAGGAGTTTTACGCCATGCCCATTGCCATCATTGTCGGAGCCACATCGGGAATCGGTGAAGCTCTGGCCGGGTTGCTCTCCCACGCTGGTTATAGCCTGGGCCTGACCGGCCGCCGGCAGGAGCGCCTGCTGGAAATGCAAAGCCGTCTGCCCAATAAAACCCTTATTCAAAAAATGGATGTGCGGGATCATGATCAGGCCATTGCTCAACTGCAGCAGCTCATTCAGAACCTGGGTGGTCTGGATCTCCTGATTCTCAGCGCGGGGATCTCCCACCGCATGGCCAGCTGGGAACAGGAGCAGGAAATCCTGCGCACTAATGTCATTGGTTTCGCGGCGCTGGCCCGGGCAGGGTATGCTTACTTTCTGCAGGCTGGCGCCGGGCAGCTGGTTGGTATTTCCTCCATCTCCGCGCTCAGGGGGCGGGGCGAGAACGTGGCCTACGCGGCGAGTAAAGCGTTTACTTCCAATTACCTGCAGGGCTTGCGGCAAAAGGCCGTGCGCCGCGGAGTGAATTTGATTGTAACGGAAATTCTGGCCGGCTGGGTGGACACGCCCCTGATTCGGGGCAGCCAGGGCAAGCGGTTTTGGGTGGCGCCCGTGGAACTGGCCGCGCGCCAGATCATGCAGAGCATTCGCAAGAAAAAATCCCGCGCCTATATCACGCGGCGCTGGTGGCTGATCGCCTGGTTTCTGCGCCTCATTCCGGACTGGTGGCATAGGAGGATATAAGAAGGCAGGGGTACGATACGACCACCGGAAGTAGGGAACGGTCGCGACCGTTCCCTACTCAGATAAATAAAAGCCCCGCACCGAATGGTGCGGGGCTTTTATTTATCTGGTTGCGGGGGCTGGATTTGAACCAGCAACCTTTGGGTTATGAGCCCAACGAGCTACCATTGCTCCACCCCGCGGCGTTTTTTTTCATGTGAGGGTGAACATTAACATATACCTAAATTTATGTCTAGAAAAATTCGCCCGCCAGAGGGCGGTTTTATCCCAGGATTACTTGCTTTTTGAGCCCTGCGCCGCCACGGAAGCCATAGCCTTTTTAATGGCTTCCTGGTCTCCCAGGTAGTAATGCTTGGTTGCTTCAAACTTCTCGTTGAATTCATAAACCAGCGGCACGCCGGTGGGGATGTTCAGGCCCACGATGTCCTTTTCAGAAACATGGTCCAAATGCTTTACCAGGGCCCGCAGGGAATTACCGTGGGCGGCGATCAGGATTTTTTTACCCGCTTTCAGGTCGGGCAGAATAGTCTCCTGCCAGTACGGCAGCGCCCGCTCCAGTGTTGCTTTCAGGTCTTCCTGGGCCGGCCGCTCGCCCGGTTTCATGTCCGCGTAGCGCGGGTCGTGATCGGGATGGCGCTCGTCCGACGGTTCCAGGGCCGGCGGCGGGATATCGTAACTGCGCCGCCAGATTTTCACCTGGTCTTCCCCGTATTTTTCCGCGGTCTCGGATTTGTTCAAGCCCTGCAGCGCGCCGTAATGGCGCTCGTTGAGCCGCCAGGACCGGTGCACCGGGATCCACATGAGGTCCATTTCGTCCTGCGTAATCCACAGGGTCCGGATCGCGCGTTTCAAGACCGAGGTATACGCCACGTCAAAAGTATAGCCCTCCTTCAGCAGCAGTTGGCCCGCCTGATGGGCTTCCCGCACTCCTTGCTCGGACAAATCCACATCGGTCCAGCCGGTAAACCGGTTCGCCAGGTTCCACGTGCTTTCTCCGTGTCGCAGCATCACGAGTTTGGTCATGGGACAATCCTCCGTCTTTCGCTATTTTCGTTTTATAGAGAGCGAAAACGCGGGCATTATATCACACTGTCCCTCGGCGGAAAGCCTTTTTTCGCTTTTTTATGTGCGAGTAAACACCAGGCGACTGTCCCCGGGCGGGCATGAATTGCCGCTCAACGCGTTGTTATGGAAGGCGGGATTGCGGGCAGGTCAGTTCCGGTAATACGCCGTTTGGCGGCCAGGCCAGTGCTCCCTGACGAATTTCACCAGTTGTTCCCAAGGGCGGCCATTTGTTTTAATGGCTTTGACGACCGCTTTGCGCAGTTTTTCGCGCTCCACCGCCCGGACAAGATCCAGGGAACTACGGCTGAGTAGAACCAAAATATTGTTTTCGGTGTTCGGTATCGGTCCCATGAGATCACCCTCTTGTCCTTTGTCGTTACTTTAAGTATATCACATGGGACAGAGGTGATTTATCAGGCGAAAAATCAATAAAACCCTTAATATTTATAGGTTTTTTCGCGCATTGCCTGCTTTTTGTTGCAAAAATCAAGCAAGTAAAATTATTTCCTTTTTTTATAATAGTTTATCAGGCCATTGGTGGACGCGTCATGGGTTTTAACCGCCTGCTCGCCCGTGAGTTCCGGGATTATTGCCTGGGCCAGGACTTTGCCGAGCTCCACGCCCATTTGATCAAAAGAATTAATATTCCAGATCATCCCTTGCGTGAATATCTTGTGTTCGTACATGGCGATCAGGGCGCCCAAGGTCCCGGGATCGAGCGTTTTAAATAAAATGGCGTTCGAGGGGATGTTTCCGGGAAACGTCTTGGCGCGCGCCAGGGTTTTTAGTTTCTCGCCCGTTAGTCCGGACAAAGCCGGCTCGGCTTTCGCTTCGTCTTCGGTCCGGCCTTTCATAAGCGCTTCGGGCTGCGCGAAAAAATTGGAGAGTAAAATCACGTGGTGTTCGCCCAGGGGATTGTGGGTTTGCACGGGTGCCAGAAAATCACAGGGAATCAGCTTGGTGCCCTGGTGGATCAACTGGTAAAAAGCGTGCTGGCCGTTGGTCCCGGGTTCGCCCCAGATGACCGGACCGGTGGAATACTCCACCCACTCCCCGGACCTAGTCACGCGCTTGCCGTTGCTCTCCATGTCTCCCTGCTGAAAATACGCGGCGAAACGGGACAAGTATTGGTCATAGGGCAGGATGGCGTGAGTTTGCGCGTTGAAGAAATTGTTGTACCAGATGCCGAGCAGGCCCATAAGTACGGGGATGTTTTTTCCCAGGGGCGCGGTGCGAAAGTGTTCGTCCAGCTGGTGGGCCCCGTCCAGCAATTCCTCGAACCGGTCCATCCCGATGGCCAGGGCAATGGAGAGCCCTATGGCCGACCATAGGGAATAGCGCCCGCCGACCCAATCCCAGAATTCGAACATGTTGTTGGTGTCGATCCCGAACTTGGCCACCTCCCCGGTATTGGTGGACATGGCTACAAAGTGCTTAGCCACCGCGGTTTCGTCTTGGGCGGTTTTCAGGAACCAAGCCCGGGCGCTTTGGGCATTGGTCATGGTTTCCAGGGTGGTAAAGGTCTTGGACGCGACCAGGAACAGCGTGGTTTCCGGGGAGACGCGCTTCAAGACCTCTGCCAGATGCGTACCGTCCACGTTGGAGACAAAATGGAAGTTCAGGTTGGGCTGGACATAGGGCGCCAGGGCCAGGACCACCATTTGCGGCCCCAGGTCCGAGCCGCCGATCCCGATGTTCACCACGTCCGTGACGGCCTGGCCCGTGTACCCCTTCCAGGCCCCGCTGCGCACGCGTTCGCTGAAAGCGCGCATCTTGTTCAGCACCCGGTTGATTTCGGGCATTACGTCCTGGCCATCCACTTTAACCGTCCGCTGGGACCGGTTGCGCAGGGCTGTGTGCAGCACGGCGCGATCTTCGGTGTTGTTTATTTTCTCGCCGCCCATCATGGCCTGGATTTTTTCAGGCAGCCCGGCCTGGCGCGCGAGGTCCAGCAGCAAGGTCAGGGTTTGGTCCGTGATCCGGTTTTTAGAGTAGTCAAAGAGCAGGTCTTTATACTGCAGCGAGAATTTTTCAAAGCGCTTCGGATCCTGGGTAAACAAGTCCCGCATATGCGTGTTTTTGCTTTTCTCATGGTGTTTTTCCAAGGCCTGCCACGCCGGGGAGGTGGTTAGCTGGGAATGAGACATGTCTTCTCCTTTCGCTGCGTTCCGATTAACTCAAGTACAATTCGGATCAGCGCTTTCGTTGTTTCGTTATTTTTTTCGCCCGGCCGACGGTTCCAGGCTTTAAATGTACAGGCGCGTTGCTGGGAGCGACCATCCATTTGCTTTTGGATTCTTTGAGAAAGTAAATCGAAGTGTCGGCATCCGTTTGAAAAATATCTTTTTTAAACCAACGTTTGAACACATATCTCAGGAATCTCTTTGTCCTTATTCTGGAGTTCATGGACATCACTAAAAAATTCGGAATGATAAACAGGGTGACCCCGGTGGCAAAAATCAGTCCCCAGGAAAAAACGATGGCCATGGGGCGGATCATGGGCTCTTCTCCGCCGAACCAGCCATAGGCCAGGGGAAAGAGGCCCACGGCCGTGGTAACCGTGGTCAGAATAACCGGCCTTAAGCGGGTCTTGGCCCCTTCCAGCACTGCGGTTTCCACCGCCACGCCGGCTTCTATCCGGCGCTTGATAAACGAGACCATAATGAGCGAATCATTTACTACCACGCCGGTCAGTCCTACGAATCCCATGCCCACCATAAAGGACACGGGCATGTTGTGAATATATAAGGTCAGCATTACGCCGATAAATCCAAAGGGGATGGCCAACATGATGATTACCGGCTGAATGACCGAATTGAACAAGGTGGCCAAAATAATGAAAATCAGAAAAATAGCCACCAGGAACGCCTTGCCCAGATCGGAAAAACCCTCCATCATTTCCTGCTGTTCGCCGCTTACCTCAAATCCATGCTTCGGATATTTTTCCCTGAAGTTCTCGAGCAGTTTTTTGACTTTCCGGTTGACGGCATTGACATTCGTGCGTTCCTTGTCAATGGTGCCGATCACGGAGATGGTCCGCTTGCCGTCCTGATGGATCAAGGTGGAAAAAGACGTCCCCTGCTCCACCCGGACAATTTCCCGCAGCAGGATCCGGTTGCCGAATTGGTTGGGCACCCGCAATTCCAGCAAATCATCCACGGTCTGGATGGACTGTTCGTTTACCCGGATCATGACATCGATGTTTTCACCGAGTTTTTTAATGGTTTTCAGCTTGATGCCCGCAATGGCCGCGCGCAGCAGTCTCCCGGCCTGGGACAGGCTTACACCCGCCAGAGAAGCCCTGGCTTCGTCAATCATCAGGCGAATCTCTTCTTTGCCCTCTTCAAAGTCCGTCTTGATTTCTTTTACAGGCTTAAACGTTTTCCGGCCGGTCTGCTTTTGTTCCTTCCGCTTCAAGGGGACTTCAATGTTCTTGGTGGCCTCCAGAAATTCCCGGGCAAGCTTGTCCAGCACGGCATATTCCTCCCCGGTGATTTCGATATCAATGGCCGCGCCGGTGGGCGGCCCGCCTTTGAGCGCCTCGATTTCGATTTCCCTGACCCCCGGGGGCGTGCCGATCCATTCACGCAACTGGTTGACTAGCTGTTTGGCGTCCCGGGTCTCCCGCTTGTCCTCGATGTGCAAAAACACCAGCACTTGCGCCACGTTGGGCGCAAACCGCGGCGGGCCGTGGCGGTCGTCGACCATGCCCACATAGCTGTTTACCACGTCCAAATCCCGGTCCGAC
The DNA here is from genome assembly GCA_030619365.1 of candidate division FCPU426 bacterium. GTDB lineage: Bacteria > Oederibacteriota > JAAXVQ01 > JAAXVQ01 > JAUVAV01 > JAUXBQ01. The sequence continues at coordinate 13,090 of JAUXBQ010000041.1, forward strand.
AGGCGCATGACCTGTTTTTCGATTTTCATGACCGCTTTTTCGGTATCATCCACGGAAAAATCCGGTTCCGTTTTCACGGTAATGTTAATCTGCTGGAATTGCGCGTCTGTAAACACCACTCCGTTGCTGAAACCCAGCATCGAAGCAACGACCAGCAGCAGAACGACCAGCAGGGCAAAACGCAGGCGCCGATGCAATACCCAGTTCAACATCTTGCCATAGCGCTCCTTGAGCACCTCGAACCAGTGCTCCTGGCGCGATTCCTGGCGCAGGTTTTTCTTGGATTTGACAAACTCCGCCAAATGGGAGGGCAGGATGAAGAAGCATTCCAGCAGGGAGGCGCCCAGGGCGATGATGATCACTTTGGGGATCGACGACAGGAATTCCCCCATCATGCCGCCGACTAAAATGAGCGGCGAAAAGGCGGCCATGGTAGTGGCGACCGCGGCAATCACCGGCATCAGCATTTCCTGCGTGCCTTTGACCGCAGCTTCCAGAGGCGGCTCTCCGTTTTCAATATGGCGGTAAACGTTTTCGCCCACCACAATGGCGTCGTCCACCACCATGCCCAGGACCATGATGTACCCCAAGACGGTCATCATGTTTAAACCCAGACCCACATGGTGGGCGGTAATATACGCGGCCGCAAACGCCACCGGCATGCCGAAGGCCGTCCAAAAAGCCACCGATGGCCTGAGCAGCAACATCAACATGACAATGACCAGCACGGCCCCGAAGAGACCGTTGGAGTATAAAACATCCAGGCGGTTTTTCAGGTAAATGGACATGTCGTTGGAAAAAGTGACTTCCACGTTTTCCGGCAAATCGTCCTTGAGTTCCGCGACCAGCTTCCGGATATCCTTGACCATCTTCAGGGTATCAACGCCTTTTTCCTTCTTAACTTCCAGCAGAATGGAGCGTTGGCCCTGGGCGCGCATGTACATTTCTTCGTCTTTGTATCCGTCCGTGACCACGGCCACGTCTTTAACCCGCACATTGTTGCCCAAATCATTGGACCGGATGATGACGTTTTTTACATCCTCGGCGTTTTCCATGGGCAGGCTCAGGCGCACGGCTTTCTCGCGCTTGCCAAAGACCTTATTGCCGGCCGGCATGGAAATATCCCTATCCTGCAGGACATTGATAAAGTTAAACAGCGTCAAACCATATTCATTGAGCTTGCGTTTGTCCGCATCCACCCAAATGGCCCGGTCATAGTACCCGTTTTTGACAATCTCGCCCACGCCCTCGACCGCTTCGAGCTTCTCTTCCAAAAAAGTCGTGGTATCCCGCAATTCCGTATAGTTGTTACCGCCGGAGACGGAAATGTTGATCAAGGGAAATACGTCCGTGGAAATCTCCATAATTTCCGGATCTTCAATGTTCTCCGGCAAGTCCGTCAGCTTGTCGATTTCGGTCTCCACGTCATCCAGGACC
>JAUXBQ010000336.1 GCA_030619365.1 candidate division FCPU426 bacterium
AGAGTTACCTCTCTGCCACGCAAGACTCGCTTCCGGCTGCTGGCTAGGCTTTGCCGGGCGGGTGTATTTACCCGCTAGGTTTCATTACAAAGTTTCAGAGTTTACTTCTCTCCTCATTCCCTTTGTCCAGACTTGGCCTGGCGCAAAACTCCGGCACCCAATATCTGCCCTTCCTACCAAATCAGACCGAATATATACCTTTCATGCACGGGAATCAATGGAAAACCGGGAAATGGACTCTGGTGCGCACACCCCAAATAATGGTATTTTAATGCAATTATTTTCCCTATTCCCGGTCTAACCAATCAACCCTACCTTTGGAGGATAACATGATTGCGCACAGCAACAAGGAGCTTATCCCGCAGGAATTCATCGAAGACAAGATTTACCTGATACGGTGTGAAAAAGTGATGTTTGACAGGGATTTGGCGGAATTGTATGGAGTGCCCGCCAAACGGTTAAATGAACAAGTGAAAAGAAACCGCGAAAGGTTCCCGGAGGATTTTATGTTTCGCCTCACTCGGGAGGAACATTCGGCTTTAAGGTCGCATTATGCGACCTTAAAGCGAGGACAGCATACTAAATATCTCCCGCTTGCATTCAGTGAAAACGGCGTGGCCATGTTGTCCAGCGTCTTGAACAGCCCACGTGCCATTCACGTCAATATCCAGATCATGCGCACGTTCACACGTATCCGCAAGCTGCTCTCGTCGCACAAAGAGATACTGCGGAGGCTGGACCGGCTTGAGACCGGACAGGCGGGACAGGGCGAGCAAATCGTGCAAATCTTCCAGGTCATTAAAACTATCCTGGATCTGCCTATAACCCTCAAGCGAAAAACCAAGAAAATCGGCTTCATTCCACCGGCCAAGGGTTAGTAATCCAGAATCCCATTGACGCCCCAAAATGCCCTTAGCGTAAATAGCCTAACACATACGCACACGGACTACAGCGTATCCAGCCACCCTGCCGCGTCAAGAATATGCATTCCGCGAATCTGTTTGGGACGGTCCAAATTCTTTACCAACTGATAAGAAACTTTCGGCTTAAGGCGCTCATGCAAATATCTCAAATGCGGGCTCAGGTGATCGTCGCCTCTTTTAACTTCTATGCACCAAAGCACTTGGCGATTTTTCGTGACCACAAAATCCACTTCCCGCTTTTCCCTATCCCTAAAATAGTACAATTCCATTTGCTTGCCCAAGGCGTCCCTTTGATAATGGCAGTGTTTAAGCAACGCACAGGCCACGGCATTTTCGAGAATCGGCCCTTGGTCCTTGCTGTAAGCCGCGGCGCAGTCGTAGAAATAGACCTTTGGCTCTTTGCGAAGACTGCGCGCCAGCTTACCGGAATAAGGCGGCACCAGGAAGATAATGTAAAGCCTTTCCAGCAGGGCGATCCACGCCTTGACGGTATTGGGCGACACCTGAAGGTCCTGCGCCAGGTTCGCATAATTTAATTTGCTTCCCACGCGCTCGCGCAATAATTCTATTAGAAATTTCAAGTCTTTAATCGAATTGGTTCTGCTCAAATCCCTCAAATCTTCCTGAACCACCAAATCAAAACGGTCATTTCTCAATTTTTCGGCTTTGGCTGGCTTAAGAAAGGCCTCCGGAAAACCTCCA
>JAUXBQ010000117.1 GCA_030619365.1 candidate division FCPU426 bacterium
GCACATCTTACGTGCTTTTGCCGATCACCGCGGCCATTATTACCACCTGCCTTTCCTTTACGCCGCTGTTCATGAATATTGGCGGCTGGCACGGGGTCATGATCAGCTTTCTCCCGCCGGTTATTTTCCTCATGCTGGGGGCTTCTTTATTTGAATCCATACTTATTCTTCCCAGTCACATGAGCATACGCCTGCCGAAGATATTCATGGGGCGGTCCCGGACACTGGGCGCCCAGCTCACACCAACCCCACGCTCCAGGCAGAAGACCCCGGCGGCCCTCAAGCCCGCCGAACAACGCGTCCGGCACTGGTTTTTGGCCTGGGAAGCGGGTTATGGCCGTCTGCTCCAAAAGGCGTTCAAGAGGAAATACTGGGTTATTCTGGCCGCGCTGGTTATTTTGGGTGGCTCGTTCCTGGTGGCGGCCAAGACCATGAAATTTACCATGTTCCCCCGCACCGAATCTGATCAGATCAACCTGGTGGGCGAGGCGCCCCGTGGCATGTTGGCCAAACAGACCGCCGTACTGGTCCAGCCGGTCGAGGATATGCTGAAGGAGTATCTGGGCCGGGAAATGATCGGTTTCCGGACGCAAATCGCCAGGAGCCGCCGGGGGCGCGCGGTGGAGGAGAACAAGTTCAGAATTCGGATACAGATCGTCCCACGCGGGGAAAGAAAAAAATCATCCAAGCAGCTCATCAGGGAATGGGAGGAAAAGCTGGAACCCTTCCAAAAAGATTTCGAAAAATTGAACTTTTCCCGTCAGCACTGGGGCGGCTCCGAATCGCCCGTCCAGGTCTTGATTAAGGACAACAATGATGAAAACCGGCGCGCCTGCGCCGAAGCCCTGGCCAGGGAAATGGCCGGGTATCCTGAGCTGGAAAATATCGAGGTAGACAAACCAATTACCAATCCCGAGTACAAGCTTGCCATCAAGCGGGAGGAAATGAAACGGCTCGGCATTAGCGCATCCGGCGTGAAGTCGACTTTGCGCGCCGCGGTGGAGGGCTTGTTGCTGTATGAATTAAAAGGCGAAAACGAGGAGCGCTATGTCCGGCTCACCATTCCGGAAGAATCCAAGAGAAAGATCGGGGACATCCTGGATATCCCCGTGGAAAATAAGAGAAATTACCTGGTTCCCTTGAAAAGCATTGTGACCGTCACCAAGCAAACCACGCCGGCCAATATCGAACGGCAGGATTATATCCGGACCCTTATGGTCTTTGCGGATATGAAGCAGGGGACGAAAAAGACACCATTGGAAATCGCCGGGGAATTCGAAGCCCAAGTGTTTCCGGTCCTGCAGCGCCAATATCCCACGACCGGGATTTCCTTTACCGGGGAAATCTTTGACACCCGTGCCACGAAGCGGGATATGCTGTACGCGGTGATTATGGCGCTGGCCTTGATTTTCGCCGTGCTGGCCCTGCTATTCAATTCGCTCTACAAACCTTTGATCATCATGCTGACCATCCCGTTTGGGGTGGTGGGCGTGATTTGGTGCCTCATTGGACATGGGATGAGCGTGTACGGTTTTTTCTCGCTCATCGGCGGGTTGGGGATGATGGGCGTGGTGATCAACGACTCCATTGTCATGCTGACCAAACTGGACCGGGAATATGACCGCGGCGGGCACAAGGACATGTCCGATACACAGATCGCGGAGATCGCCAAAACCCGTTTGCAGGCCGTGCTGCTGACCACGCTGACCACGATTGCCGCGTTGTTCCCGACAGCCTACGGCTGGGCCGGATTCGACTCCATGCTTTCGGAGATGATGCTGGTGATGGGCTGGGGACTGATATTCGGCACCATGATTACCCTGGTGCTGGTGCCCAGCCTGTACAGCCTGGTGCAGGACCTCCGGCACACTTTGGCCATCCCGGCCCGGGCCACATGCGACGGAAAGAGGTAACCATGCGCACAGGACTATTGCTCGCGGTGATAGCTCTGGGACTGGCGGGGAATCCGCTGCTGGCCGCGGAAACGACCCCACGGCCTCCTAAAACCGTTCAACTGACCCTGGATGAATTCGTCACCACGGCCGCTCAACGGGACGCGGTGTTTCAGGAAATTCTGATCGATGAACTGCAGCTGCAGTACCAGGAAGTGTTGGCCCTGCCGGCCCAGGACCTGGTGCTGGCCGTGCAAGGGCAGTACAATTATTCACTGTGCGAGGGATGGGAAGACGGGCCCGAGGGCGGCCTGGCGCTCAGCAAGCTGTTTGCCGCTTCGGGGACCGACCTGTCCGCGGAATACGGACTGAGCCGGAACACGCTGATTAACGAATACCGCTCGAATTTCACGTTCGCCTTGTCCCAACCCATCGCGAAAAACGCGTTTGGGCGCGCGAACCGCCTGAAGTCGCAGTTGATCGGCATTGAAAATGACCTGGCCCGTCACCAGATCGCCGAAGCCTACGAGGACTATCTGGCCGCGCTGGTGCAAACCTATTACCAATGGTATGCCGCTTTCCAGTTGCTGGAAACCAGCCGGGCCATTTACCGCGATAATCTGCAGGTGCTGAAAAATATGCAGGCCAAGCAGAAGAGCAAAATCGCGGATCAGACCGATGTGGATAAAATACGCTTGCAGGTTTTGGGGAATCAGGAGGATATCATTACGTTTCAGCAGGCCTTCCGCGAACTCTTGCATGACATTGAGCGGTCCCTCCGCCATGCTGGCACGACCGAACTCCGGCCCGTGGAACCCGCGTCCTATAAGCAGGCCGAGCAGTCGTTCGCCGACGATTATGCCCGGTTCACCCGGGGCAGCCGGACCTACCGTATTTTGGCGCTTTTAGAGAAGCAAGGAAAAAAGAGCGCGGAAATTTACGCGGACGATTTGCTGCCTTCGGCCAATCTGCGGTTGGGATACCAGGCGGACGGCGCGGAGTTCGCGTTCGACAACAAAGGCAGCCGCGTGTTCGCCGGCGCCAGCCTGGAATGGCCGCTCCCGGGCCAGCAACAGGGGGCACGGTATGAGACCGCCAGGATCAATGCCGATAAAACCCGCTTGACCACGGGAAACACGCGTCTGCAGTTGCAGACGGATTTAAAGAATCTGCACTTGCGGATCGAGCGGGAAAAAGAGCTTTTGTCCATAACCAAGGAAAAAATCCGTCGCACGGAAGCAATTCTCGCGGAGGAGTCCCGCAATTACGGGTATGGGCGCGTTACGCTCAATGATCTGATCGCCGCCCGCAGCGTACGTGACAACGCCCTTTACAATAAAATATCCCATACCATTGAGCTGTATCGCCTGGAGATGGAGTGGCTGCGCCTGACCGACCAGTTGATCACGCCCCGGGAAATGCCGCGCTATGGGGAGCCGGGACCGGCCGCGCCCTGATTTCTGCGCCAGGGACTCTTTTTTTACATGGCTTTCCACCTTGACGTTTTCACTCACTTTTCAAAATATGGTAATATGCAGCAGAGATTTTGAATTTTTAGAATCCGGAGCTACTCTTGAAAATACTCATGGTGTATCCTGAATTTTTGGACTCGTTTTGGGGATTTAAACATTCCCTTAAATTTGCCTTCAAAAAAGCGGTTACGCCCCCCCTGGGATTGTTAACCCTGGCCAATCTGCTGCCTGCCGAATGGGATATCCGGCTGGTCGACATGAATGTCCGACACTTAAAAAACAGCGATATCCGGTGGGCGGACCTCGTATTTTTGAGTGCGATTCAACTGCAGGCCGCCTCCGTGGATCGGGTTATTCAGTTATGTAAAAAGCACGGTAAGCAAACAGTTGCCGGTGGCCCCCTGTTTACCACGGACCATGACCGCTATCCGAACATTGATCACCTTGTTTTAAATGAGGCGGAAATCACCTTGCCGGAGTTTCTTCAGGATTGGAATAACGGCAAACCCCAAAAAAAGTACACCTCCCCGGAGTGGACCGATATGTCCGCCTCGCCGCTCCCGCGCTGGGACCTGGTGAAGGCACAGGATTATTTTTTAATGAACATACAATACTCCCGCGGGTGCCCTTTTAACTGTGATTTTTGTGATGTCACTCAATTGTATGGCAATCGACAGCGAACCAAATCCACGGCACAAATCCTAAAAGAACTGGATTTGATCCATGCGCGCGGTTGGCGGGATCAGGTACTATTTGTGGATGATAACTTTATTGGAAATAAACAAGCGTTAAAGCGCGAGCTGCTGCCGGCCCTGGCAACCTGGATGCGGAGCAAAAATAATCCTTTTACGTTTTATACCCAAGTTTCACTCGACTTGGCTGATGATGAAGACCTGATGCGTTTGCTGACGGCCGCCGGATTTAATACCGTTTTTGTCGGTGTCGAAACCCCCCACGAGGCCAGCTTGCACGAGTGCGCTAAAAATCAGAACGTGAAACGGGACCTCGTGGCTTGTGTTAAAAAAATCCAGCGCTTGGGATTGCAGGTGCAGGGCGGATTTATTGTCGGTTTTGATAATGATTCGCCCACGATATTTCAAGACCAAATTAATTTCATTCAACAAAGCGGTATTGTCACGGCCATGGTGGGCATCTTGCAGCCCTTGCGCGGCACGCGCCTGTATGCCCGTTTGGAAAAAGAGAAACGTTTGCTGGCAGGTTTTCCCGGCAACAACACGGATGGTAGTGTCCATTTTATTCCCAGCATGGGCCAGGAAGCGCTGGTGGCCGGTTATCGGCAACTGGTAGAAACCATTTACCTTCCCGCCAATTACTACGCCCGTATCCGCCGGTTTTTTTCTGAGTATCATGCCTGCGTTTCCATGGTGGCCCACAAAAATATCCGAACCCTTTTAACTTTCCTGAGGACATCCTGGTTTTTAGGCGTGCTGGGCAAGGAGCGCAAATATTATTGGAGACATTTTTTATGGATTTTGGCCAATAAACCAAAGCAGATCAGGCTATATATGACTTTAGCGGTCTTTGGTTATCATCACCGAAAACATTTTGAGCGATTGGCCAAAGAAGCCCTCGGTTAAATTTGTAGTACCGGGTCTGTGCGCTTTGGTATTTCCGGCGGAGTTGGGCGATGTCGATATGACCGGAAAGGCCTGCGCGTGGGACATAAAGGGGGACAGGTAATGGCCGGAGGTTTTCATCACCGCGATATGCGCGCCAGACCATCATTGCCGATGAAAAGGGAACCAACTCCTGTTGTCATTGCCGCGCGCTTTCGTTTTTACGGAAAACTGAGGGATTTTCTGCCTTGGCGGCGGAGAGGGAAATCTTTCCCGTTCACCTTCAAAGGCCGTCCCGCGGTCAAGGACACGCTGGAAGCCCTGGGCGTCCCGCACCCGGAAGTTGACCTGATTCTCGCGAATGGCCGGTCCGTGGACTTTTCCCATCGGCTGCAGGGCGGCGACCGGGTCGCTGTCTATCCGCCCGGTCCGTTCCGTTTGCGCGGCCGGTTTTTCCATCTCCAGCCCCCGCTGCCGAAAAATACCGGATTTGTGATCGATTGTCATTTGGGCAAACTGGCCCGCCGCTTGCGTCTGTTGGGTTTTGACGCGGTGTATCGGCGGGATTTTTCGGACGCGGAAATCGTGGAAACCGCGGTACGGGAGAAAAGAATAGTCTTGACGCGGGACGTGGGTCTCCTGAAAAATAAGCAAGTCGGCCTGGGGTACTGGGTGAGGTCCCAGCACGTGGAACGGCAATTGAAAGAGGTGATTGCACGCTACGGGCTGCGGGGGCGTTTTCAACCGTTTGTCCGCTGCCTGGAGTGCAACGGCAGGATCCGGCCGGCGGCCAAGCGCCGGATTCAAGGCCGCCTCTTGCCCAAAACCCGGGCGTATTTCAACCGGTTTTACCAGTGCCCGGATTGCGGCCGGGTGTATTGGCGGGGATCGCATTACCCGGGATTGAAACAGTGGATACGGAAGGCCGGGTGAAGCCGGCCTGTGGATCATCACTAAACCTTAGGAGGCTTGCAATGAAGCGAATTGTTGTGATTTTGATTTTTTTACTGCTGGCCGCTTCGCCGGCCGCTGCGCGGGAGCGTAGTGGGCGGGGAGCAACACTGGCCCGGGATATCATGGGTGGAGCCATGGCCGGTTCCGTGGTCGGATTCTCGTCCGGTTTGTATCGGTACGGCCAGAGCGGGAATACCGACCCCCGGGTATTGCTCGTGGATTCGGTTTATGGGTTACTGGGGGGCGCGATTGTGGGCACGGGCCTGGGAATTTATGAATTCACCAGCAGCGACAGCGGTGACATCGGGGTTACGGTCGCGGATTACGTGACCATGGGCGCGCTGATGGGGGGGTTCATCGGGGTCATGGGCGCGTTCATCCCCTACGCGCTGAGCGACGATACTGACTCGGATAATTTCGCGATAGGTTCGGTGGGCATGGGGTTGGGCGGAATGATTGGAGCCGGCCTGGGACTGGGCGTCGCCATTCTGGATATTAGCCTGCGCTCTGAGGAGGATGATCTCTTGCTCAGCGGAACCGTGGGACTGAAACCCGAGACCGCCTGGCTGTCCGTAAACGGAGAGCCCGCGCCGGCCTTGTGCGTCCGCGTGGTGGAATTGCGTTTTCACTGATCTGGCCGCCCAGGAAAGAAGTCTGGCAAGATTTCATATTCTGTATTAGGATAGGGACATTACGCCAATACTTAACCAAGGGAGGGAAAAACCGTGAAAAAAACCTCGCTCCATTGCTGGACTTTGCCAAGCTTGGCGTTGTTCCTGCTGGCCGGGTGCGGCGCGAAGCCCGGCGCGGATATTCAGCGGACCGTGAACCAGGAACTCGTGCAGGAATTGGAGAATGTCGAACTGGAATCCGTCACTGCGTCCAGTGACAATAAAATCCTGGCGTATATTCAAAAGGAAGGCGAACAGCAGCGCATGGTGGTGGGCCAGCACCGGAGCCCCCTTTATGAGGAAGTCGGGTGGCTGAAATTCAGCCCGGACCGGGGGCGCTACCTGTACGGCGCTATGCGCAAAGATCGTTGGCGGGTCGTGATTGACGGGAAAAAGGGAAAATTCTACAAGTCCGTAGCCGGGCTCAAGTTCAGTCCGGACGGCCGCAAAGCCGTGTACATCGGGGAAAGCGGCAATCGGGAAGTCCTGGTGACCAACGGCCGGGAAGGTGAATGGTTCAACAAAGTCGAACCGCCCGTGTTCAGCGAGGATGGGAGGCGCATGGCCTACCTGGCCAACCTGGGCTCGAAAACGGTGGCCTTGGTGGACGGCCGGCGGACCCCGGCTTACGACGACATGAGCGAGCCCGTGTTCAGTCCGGACGGGAAGCACTATGCCTACCACGCGGAAACCGGCGTCAAACACTTTGTGGTCAAAGACGGGGTGAAACAAAAGACCTACGCACTGGTCGGAGACCCGGTGTTCAACCCGGACAGCCGGCAAGTGGCCTACGTGGTGATCAAGGGCGCGAAGGAATTGGTGGTCGTGGGCGGCGAGGAACGGGAACCGCATGATGTCATAGAAAAGGACTCCCTGGCCTTCAGTGCGGACGGCGCGCGGCTGGCTTACGTCGCGCAGGACAACAAGCACTGGTCGGTCGTGGTGGACGGACAGGCCGGCCCGCCGTACAAAAAAATATTGCCGGACTCCCTGCTCTTCAGCCCGGACGGCGCGCGGCTGGCGTATATCATCGAGCGGCCCAGTGAAAAGATAAAACTGGTGTCCCACCAAATCGTGGTTGTGGATGGGGAGGAGGGCAAGCCCTTCAACGCTATCGGTGAAGTCTTGTTCAGCCCGGATAGCAGCCGCTGCATATATACCGCCGAGAAAGACAAGAAAATGGTGATCGTGGACGAGGGGCGCTCCAGCGGCAAGTATGACCTGGTCAAGGCCCCGGTCTTCAGCCCGGACGGGAAAACCATGGCTTATCGGGCCAACAAGGGGTTTACCCTGTTCGTGGTGGCCGGAGGCAAAAAGCACGCTATTTATCATGACATCTGGCCCATCTCCTTTAGTCCGCAGAGTCAATACCTCATTTACGTCGCCACCCGCGGTCAAAACCGTTATGTGGTGGTCAATGGCAACGAAGGAGAACCGTTCAACAATATCGTGGACGGC
>JAUXBQ010000087.1 GCA_030619365.1 candidate division FCPU426 bacterium
AAATTATCCGAAAATTGTTTATAGGCTTTTAAGTAATGGTTTTCCTTGCCGTTACCTAGGGTAATATCATCAATTATTTTTCGGTTTTTTCTTCCCGCTTTCGGGATAAACCCTAAATAGGGCAGCTTTATATAGGTTTCGATATCCTGGGGAGACTTGAAGGTCGGATCTAAATATTCAAAGATCAAAGCCGCGGCAATGCTGCAAAAAGCCGCCACAAAAACGGCTAAAATGATGGCCAGTATTAATTTTTTGCCCTGTATGGTCACCGGTTTTAAAGGGATGGAGGCTGGCGCGATAATTTTTACGCTGGCCGGACCAATGGCCTCAATATTGGATCGGGGTTCACTCTTTAATTTATTGATCAGCTTGTTTACATCGTTGTATAACTGCCGGACAATCTGATGAGTTTGTTGATATTTTAGCTGATACTCAGCCAATTGCTGTTCCAGATCAAAGATCACATAGGACCGGCTGACGACGTTGGCAATTTGGGCCGCCGCTTCCGGGCTAAAATCCTTAACCGAAATGGTCAGTAAATTCGTGTTCTTTAGGGGCGTGACGTTGATGTTCTTTTTCAATCCCGCCACCGCCATGCGGAAGATAATTTTTCTTTGCTCCTCCGGCTTAATTTGCTTTTTCATTGAACGTTTCAGCCCCTGAAAAAAACCCGAGGTTAAATCCATCAAGGCCTTTCCTACCGGGGAGGCATACTTTCTCTCATAATCCTTAGGACGCTCGTGAAGCATGAGAACCCTGACAGCGCGTTCGATTACCGGATTGGATAATACGATTTCGCTTTGCGTCAAGGCTATAATGCTGGCACCAGAGCTGTAAGCGCTACTTGCTTCCTGATAATATGGGGCCTCGATTTTTTTCTGGGCTGAAATGAGCATGGTTACCTGGGCTTCGTAGACCGGCGTCTGGATAAGAGCCAAAAGGGTCAATAAAGCGATGACAGTTAAAAAAGTGATAAATAAAACAGCTTTGCGGCGAAAATACACTTTAATATAATCCCGCAAAGTAACTGTTCCCACCTTGGTCAAATCATCCATCTCCAACCTCCTCAGCGTAAAAAAAGTTCAGGCAATTGCAAAGAATCCCGGGCGACCAGCGGAAGTCCCGTATTCCATAATCTTTCCGGTCGGGGCGTCCGTAGAAGTCCCCTGCCTAACAATATTTCTTCCGGTCGGGGCCTGCCTTGGGCTTGCGGCGTTGCAGGGTGAATTTGCCGCTGCTCGCATTTGCTCGAGATGATTCGAAAATTTTGTGCACTAGCCTAAACTCGCTCTTTTAATTTAGGGAAGGGATTAAGCTGCAAGGTTAAGAGACAAAGGCTATTTATCCCCTCATATCTTGCCGGGTAAACCAATGCTTCGACGTATCCCTGTCTTCGAGATATTATGGGAATATAGTTAAAAAGAGTATACAGTGAAAAGCATGAGTAGTGTATAATTTCCCCTAATATTGGTGAAAATAGCATATATGAAGGACTAATGCAAATTAAAAAACTCTTCCTAATTTCGTTATTTCTGCTGCTTCTTCATCAGCTTCCTGTAAAATGCCTGCACTCCCTTCCCGTCCGCGTCCAGGAAGGAGATGCCAGGCGCCCGGTTACGATTGTCCGGCCTCGCGAAATTGAGGATATCCTAATAAATCCCGGTATAGGCTTCACCACTTTTGGTCAGTTGGACGGCAGCTTACCACGCTCTGAATACCCCGCTTCCTCCCTGGCCTATGATCGGTTCTATTGGAAAGACATCGAACCGGAACCAGGCAAGATTCGCTTTAACGATATCGATGAAATCATCCAACAGGCTCAGGCCCGCGGTCAGAGCTTTGCGTTTCGCATCATGGCCGCCAATGGCGGATTACAGATTCCGGCCTGGTTGCTAAAGTTGGGCATTAAAGGTTTATGGTATTACAGCAAGGCGGAGCAAACAAAAAAGTTCATGCCGGATTTCGCAGATCCGATTTTCATGCAACACGCGCGACGGCTCATACTATCCTTGGGACAGCACTATGACGGCCTGCCCGCCTTGGACCACGTGGATATAGGGATGGCGGGACATTGGGGAGAATGGCACGTTTCCGAAGCAAAGTCCCACGGGTATCAGTGGCCCAGCTTTAAGGTCCGTCAGCAGTACATCGATTGGCATTTGGCCGCTTTCCCGCATACTCCCCTAGTTATGCAAATCGACGACTTGGAGGGTTTGGTTTACGCCACGCAGCGCGGGACGGGTTGGCGAGCCGACGGATTTGGAGACGATTACCATATAGATTTCTACCCCCGTCAGGTGGCTAAAGCAAATATCGCCGATGTTTGGAAAACCGCGCCCGTGGCTTTGGAAACCTTCGGCGATCTGAGTTGGTGGTTAGCCGACGGTCGCAAGGCCGAAGAGATTTTCGACCTGGCCTTAGGCTTTCACGTTTCCATATTTAACGCCAAATCCGAGCCTGTTCCCACAGAATATTGGCCCGCGGTAAATTCATTCCTGAAAAAAATCGGCTATCGTTTAGTACTGCGCGAGCTCAAGCATCCCCCTCAACTTACCCCCAACGAGTCCTTCAGGATCTCCGCAACCTGGGAAAACATCGGCGTCGCCCCCCCCTACCGGAATTATCCCGTCTTTTACCGTTTAAGGCGGGGGGACTCAACCAGGCTGGAATGGAAAAGTCAAGCCGAACTCAAGAAATGGTTGCCCGGTTTAACCTTGATCAAAGACAGTTTTAAAGTTCCGGATGATTTATCCCCCGGGATTTATTGGTTGGAGGTCGCCATCTTGCCGATAGTCCAACGGAATGAGTCCCTGCAACTGGCTATTGAGGGCAGACGAGCAGATGGCTGGTATGCTTTATCCAAAATTACAATTAAGTAGCCGGTTCAAGTAAATTGGTAAACCGAAGCAAACCAAGCGCTCAGTATGGAACCTTTCTGGTTTTATATCGCGCGAAGCATAAAATGTCATTTGAAATTGCTCAAATCGCATGCTACAATTCCCAACAATAATTGAGGCCGGGTAGCGGGAAGACGGTATATTAACCTGGTCCCGGGGATTATCAAAAATCGCAAGAGTAGTAATGGGTTTCCTGATCTTTCACCATCCCGCCTATACTACTTAAATCTTAGATTACCTGTTAACCACACCATACCTACCATGCAACCCGCGGGAACATTTCTCACTTTATGATCGGGGTAACATGCTAAACGAACACGTGGCTTTTTTCAGAAAGGTGCTGCTGTTTATCGATCTGGTTGCCATCGTGGGCTCCTTTTTCCTCACCTACCACCTGTTTCACGATCTGCGCTCGTGGTATCCACTCGACCATTATCTTTGGGTCCTGCCTGTGCTTATAACCATATGGCTGAGCTTATTGTATTTTTTCGGTATTTATGTATCCTTCCGGTTAAAAAGCGCCCGCGAGATATTATGGATCATCTTTAAAACGGTCGTGTTAGGGTTTATTGTCTTCGGAAGCATATATTTTCTTTTTAAAATAACCTATCTTAGCCGCTCATTTATCATCTTAATCTTTCTTTTAACCACCTTTTTTATAACCTCGGAAAAAATAGTCATCCTGCTGTTCTTTAAAAGACTTCGGAAAATGGGGTTCAATTTCAGAAACATACTCATTGTCGGTACAGGAGATCGCGCCCGGCATTTCATGCGCAGGGTTAATGAAACACCTGAATTCGGACTGAAAATAGTCGGAATTGTTGACGATGATAAAAGAATGATGAATAAAATCATCGAGGGACACAAAGTCATCGGCACGTTCGCGAATTGGACCGATATTATCTGTAATCTCACCATTGATCACATCTTTTTCTTTGTTCCCCGGATATGGCTCAAAAAAATTGAAGAACCTATTCTTTTTTGCGAAACCGTAGGCGTGCCCGTAAGTATTGCTATGAATTTCTTTGATCTGCTCTTTACCCCGCCGAAAGAGGGGGAAGAATTTGGCGTCCCCTTACTGACTTTTGATTCCACCCAGGGTAAAATCGGCCAGCTTATCTTCAAACGTTTTTTTGACATTATCTTCTCCCTGACGTCCCTCATAATATTCTTGCCAGTATTCATACTGGTGGCCGTATTGGTTAAAACCACTTCGAAGGGTCCTTTGTTTTTCAAACAGGAGCGCTGCACCTTAAACGGCCGAAAATTCCACATCTACAAATTCAGGACCATGGTCGCTGATGCGGAACAAAAGCTTGAAGCGCTTAGGCAATTCAATGAAATGACGGGACCGGCATTTAAAATCAAAAACGACCCCCGCCTGACCAAAGTAGGCGTTTACCTGCGTAAGTTTAGTTTGGATGAACTTCCGCAACTATGGAATATCTTCATCGGAAACATGAGCATTGTGGGCCCCCGGCCTCCTCTCCCCCAGGAGGTAGAAAAATACGAATATTGGCAGATGAGGAAGTTGAGCATGCGCGCGGGTTTGACTTGTTTATGGCAAGTCAGCGGCAGAAGCAAGATCACCGATTTCAACCAGTGGATGAAACTTGATCTGGAATATATTCAGCTTTGGTCGCTTAAGCTAGATTATAAGATTATTCTCAAGACCATACCCGTGGTGATATTTCAAAAAGGGGCCCGGTGAATCTCGGGGCCGATTCCCGCCGCTAGACGCTGCCGAACACACAGACGAGCCTAAACCTTCCGGACTTATGTCCCGAAATAATGTTGCGGCATTGGCAGGCAGTAGAGACGCAAAATATTGCGTCTCTATCAACAATTGCCTACCCTGGCAAGGAGATGCCACACACCGCGGCGGTTTGTTTTTCCAGAAACTCCCGCAGCACCACGAAGGACCAGGCGGCGTCCCGCCAAGCCAGGAATTCATCGCGAAAAACAAACAACCCGGCAGCCGGGCGGCTGAACCGGCTGCTGGCCGCGTGGCAGAGGGCGTCCAGATCCTGTATCCCCTGACGCGAGGCCAATTCCGGATCGTCGGCCCATAGCCATTGAAACGTGGCCAGAAAATCCAGGCTTCCGCCCGCTGCGCCTGCCAGGCACCCGGCCCAGATCCCCTCGGCGTCGAGAATGCCGAGCACCAGCACCCGGGGATCGGGAAAATGGCGCAACAGCCGTTCCCATTGCGATTGCGGCCAGCCAAAGTAAAGCGGTTCAGGCAGGGACACACCGCTGGCCCCGGCTGCGCCGCGGATGGCTTGGGTCACTTGCTGCTTGTCCTGTATGCCTGGCTTGGCCAGCATCTCCTTAATCCGGCCGGCCATGGCCCGCCGGGTTCCTTTGTCCACTCCGGAAAGAAGCTCGGACCAGGATTGGTCTGGCGTCGCCCCCCCGGAACAGGAGGCCAGACGTTCGAGTTGCTGGGGATCGGGGTCCAGGCTGCGAAATGCGGGGCTTAACATGGTATCAACTCCCAAAATTTTACCTGCCGGGCGGGCAGGGTCACCTTGATTTCATTGTTCCCGCCGTGAAACTTATTGGCCCCAAAAAAATCCCGAAGAACGAATTTCCCTTCCCGGCGGACAAAGGTTTCCACGTCCTGCTCCCCCGCGTTGACAGCCGCGACAAACACACGATTTCTGAACTTGTGAAACGTCAGGCGCGCGTCACCGGCGTCAAGCACCAAGGGACGCTGAACGCCTAGCTGCATGAGTTGCCGGCTGAGTTTGGCGTCCGTCCACTCGGCCAAGTGCAGCAAGCGGCCCTGTTTTACAGCCCGTCCTTTGCCCTTGGCCGGCTTCTTCGGTTTTTGGGCCGCCAGTTCGCTTAAAGGGGGATGATCGGCTCCTTCCGGCGCGGGCGGAAGCTCGCCCACTACGACAATCACGCAGCCATTCTCCCATAACTGGACGAGCGTTTTTTGAAAACCAGGTGTCAGGTTTGCCGATCCGGGTACGATCAGCACCTGCGCGCGCTGAAATTTGTCCCAGGCAGCGTCGCCGGGCAGGGACAAATGGGGAAATTGCTGTTGGGCGAGGAACTTTGCCAGACGGTCATGCAAATCATAATAGGCTTGAGTTTCCGGATCCAGCACGGGTGGCGATTCAGGCTCAAGTCCCGCTTCCGGCAGAAGCAGCAGGTCCGGCGATTCAGTTTGCAGGTACCGGGCGCGTTCAAACCATGGTTCTGTAACCAGTAAAACGTCGCCGAAAATCTGGCTGGCGAAAAACCCTTCCGGTTGACTGGCATCCTGAATGGTTTCCCAGACCAGATGATGGGGGCGTACGGCAAGACCCGTGCGGCCGGACACAAAACCCGGCCAGGCGCCGGAGCCGGCCGGCGAGAGCGCTTCCCAGCCACGGTAACCCTGCGCAATTTGTTTTTGCAGCAAAAAGGTGGGATCGTCCCCCGGCGTTCCAGGTTTGGGAAGGTTCGCCTGAAACGCGGTTAAAAAACGGGCCTGGGCGCCCAAGGCCAACCCTTCCGCGTCGCGGGCGACCGGGAAAGCCTCCGGCATGATGTAGGCAAAGCAGCGCAGCTTTTCCAGCTCCGTGGGATTCGCGGGCCGGCCGGCGCCGGGCAAGGAGGCCAGCAGAAACGGCACGCGGTCCAGGGCCAGGCCGGAAAAAACGCGGTGCAGACGCTCTGCGGCCTGGATAAAATAATCCTCCCGAAACGCGGCCCAATCCATGCACCAGGCGGAGGGAATATTCCCCGCTGGTTCGGTGTCGACCGGCGGTTTTACCTCGGAAAAAGCCGAATAGTCCTGTCCGTAGACCTCTTTGAGCCGGGCGATTTTATGGTACCGTTTTTTCAGAAAAGCCGTGTACGCGGCCAGGGCTTCGGGATGATAATCGGCGGCATAGGCCGAAAGCGCGGTGGCCCAGCCGGGCGCCTGGGTCAGCCCCAGGCCGATAACCGGGCCGTCGGGATGAATACAATCGCTCAGCACCCCATGCAGCGCTTCGGCAAAAGGCTCCAGAGCCCGGGTCAGCCGCTCGGAAACCAGGCACGGCAGGCCGAACACTTCCCCGCCGTGGCCCAGCGAAGACACCACCACTTGTCCCCGTGCGTCCCGGGCCAAAGCCACTTCATCCTCCAGCAGGTCCCGGGGATAACCGGCCGCCGCCGCACCGGGCAGGCTACGGGGCCCCACCCACAGCAGCACTTTCAGTCCGACGGTTTTCGCCTCTTCCAGAAACGCGGCCAGGTCGTTTTGGGGCCGCAGGGTTCCGAAATCATATTGTCCGCCGAGAGTTTGATGAACGCCGGGCAAAACCGAGGTCGAAACGACCCGGTGGCCGGCTTGTTGGTAGGTTTTGAGCACGTCGTGCCAATGCGCGCGCTCAATATCCCAGTACTGGATTTGCCCCCACACCCAGGGAAGCGGAACGCCGCCCAATTCCCAGCCTGTGGAGCGCAGTTTAACGGTCATTGGGCCTGACTACTTTTTTCCCAGCGCCGAAACCAGGCGGTTCTTCCCTTGCCGTTTGGCTTCCAGCAGGGCGTCATCCGCCATCTTCAGCAAATCTTCCTTGTTCCCCTCGTCGTCGCTGGAATAAGCGGAGGCGCCGAGCGAGAGGGTGATGACCTGATCCGGTTCGTTGCGAATAAAGCGGGTATCTGCCACGAGCTTGTTGATCCGCTCCCCGACCACGACCGCGCCACCCAAATCGGTCTGGGGAAGAATCAGGAGGAATTCCTCGCCGCCGTAGCGGGCGATGATGTCCACCACGCGGTTGGAATTTTTCATGATGGTCGCGATCTGCTGCAGGATCTGGTCTCCCTGCAGGTGCCCGTAGGTGTCATTGATGCGCTTGAAGTCATCGATGTCCAGCATGATGCAGGCCAGCGGGTACTTATAGCGCTTGGCGCGCTCCACTTCCTCGTGGAAACGCTCCATCAAATACCGCCGGTTGTACAGCGACGTCAACGGGTCCGTCATGGAGAGCTCGGACAGCCGCTGATTCACTTCCCGAAGATGGTCGTGCTCGTCTTTGATGCGCAGGGCGGCTTCCACCCGGGCGATCAACTCGTCCAGGTCAAAGGGCTTGGTAATGTAATCATGGCCGCCCATCCGCAGGCCCACGACCTTGCTGTCCGTCTCGCCCTTCACGGTCAGAAAAATGACCGGGATGTGCTGCAGGCCCTCGTTCTCCTTCAGGAGCTTGAGCACTTCGTAGCCGTTCAGTTTCGGCATCATCACGTCCAGCAGTATCAGGTCCGGAATGCTGTCTTCCGCGATCTTCAGGGCTTCCCGGCCGTCCTTGGCCCACACCGTGGAATAGCCCTTGGCCTCGAGAATGATTTTTACAAGTTCGGCGATATTGGTATCGTCTTCAGCGATTAAGATCTGTTCGGACACGGGCAACCTCCGCAAACCCTTAGGGGTTATTGAACTCCTCCCGCCTGCACTGCGGGGCGGGTTGTGTTTCCAAAACTCTAAAACACAAAAATCGAAAGGCGAGAGGTGACCGCCCCGACCGGTTGGGGGATCGTATGGGATTCCCTCTGGTCACAGGTGAGTTTTTTCCTTTCGCCTATCTCCTCTCACCTGCTCCCCAAATTTTCCGTTTCTCGGAAAATTTGGTGCGAGGGGCGGGACTTGAACCCGCACGGATTGCTCCATACGCCCCTCAAACGTATGTGTCTGCCAGTTCCACCACCCTCGCACGTTTCAGAAAGTGAAACTATACGCTATCGTGAAAACCATGTCAAGATTTTAGCCTACGGCAACCGGCCGCCGTCTCATCCGATTTTTCAGCTTCACGTCAATGGCGGACCTTTAAGGCTCTGATACCCAGCAAGCCGAATCCCAGCACGGCGCCAAGCACGATCAAGCCCCAGGGAAAAACCTGGACCAGTTCGATCAGCATAGCCACGATCCAGGCCCCGGCCAGGGCGCCTAAAATGCCGTACGCCACCTGCTCCATACTCACGTCCCCTTATTCCGTTTCTTCTTTCCGGATCGCGCCGGCTCTTTGGCCAATCAAAGCAGCGTGCCGGAGGTTATAATTTGATTCCCACCCCGTTCCTTGGCCTGTTTCCAGGCTTGCCGGGTGTTTTCGATAAGCGTCTCGGGTATTTCCTGCGCATCCACCTCGGACCGTCGGCGCTGGCCTGAATACGCGGCCAGGCCCAGGGAGATTGTGACGGCATAAGCAGGATCCGCGCTGACCAAGTGCGAACGCTTGACCTGCTGGATGATTCTGCGCCCCACTGCTTCGGCACCGCCCAGGTCGGTTTGCGGGAGCTGCAAGATGAATTGATCATCCTGCCAGCGGCCGACCAGATCCACCACCCGGTTGGTTCGCTGCAGCAAAAACGCCAGGCGCTGGAGCACCTGATCGCCCTGCCGGGGCCCGAAGCGGTCGTTCACCATCTGGAATTGGTCGATATCGAGCACCATGCACGCCACGGGGTATTCCCGCTGCACGGCCCGGGCCACCTCTTCGGAAAACCGTTCCAAAAAGTGGTGCTGGTTGTAGAGCCCGGTCAGAGGATCGGCCAGGGAAAGTTCGGTCAGCCTGCGGTTGTTCCTGTGTTCGGCGCCGGACACGCCCCTGATCCGCAGAACGGCTTCGATTCGCGCCAAGAGTTCGTAAATGTCAAAGGGCTTGGTAATATAATCAGCCCCGCCCGCGCGCAAACCCGCGACCTTGTCTTCCGGTTCATTTTTAGCGGTAAGGAAAATTACGGCAATATCCTTCAGAACGGGATTCTCGCGCATCAGGTGCGCAACTTCATAGCCATTCAGTTTCGGCATAAGCACGTCCAATAACACGAGGTCGGGCACCAGGGTCTTGGCTTTTTCTAAAGTTTCCTCGCCGTCCCTGGCCCAATGAATTTCATAACCCCGGTTTTCCAGAATGACCTGAACCAATTCAACAATTTTGGGATCATCGTCCGCTAATAATATGATTTCAGCCATTATGCTTCTCCGTGTAATTTATTTTGTGCTATTTTTTAATATGTTAACCACGAATTCCCCGGCTTTCAAGCCGGAAATAACGCGGGATTGTAATAATGATTTCCTACAGC
>JAUXBQ010000218.1 GCA_030619365.1 candidate division FCPU426 bacterium
CAGAACGACATGGCTACGATCCGACTTGAAGTTGATGAAAGATGAAGAAAACCATTATTACTATGCCGTTTCATTTCCCAGCTTGAAAGCCAGAGCCTGCCCTGCTAATGCAGGAAATTCGCGGTTAACACATTAAAAAAACAGCCCGCGGAAGTCGTGGCAAGAGGCGTGGTTCCGTCCACGGGCCGTTCTGGGTGGCTAGGGATTGACAACCGTGACGACCAGGTTAAAAGGGCCGGGCACGGTGGACACGCTGTTGATCCAGCCTAAAATAACCGTTCCCGCTTCAATCGAGTAAAAATAGCTGGTGGTCGTGAGGTCGGTTTCGGTGTCCGTGAAAGGCACCAGGGGGGAATCGGTATACCCCGGGAAATTAAGGTAACAACTGACCGTGGAATAAACGCCACTGGTATCATCCGCCTGTACGACCGGACAATTCGCGGTGGCCGTTCCGCTGGACGAGGTGGGCGTGACGCCAAAAACGTAAGTGGTTTGCGTCCCCGGGCCGTCCGGTCCTGTCGGGCCGGTCGTTCCTGTCGGGCCGGTCGGTCCCGTGGGCCCCTGGGGTCCCCGGCACGCGGTCAGCGTGGCGAGTGATGCAACGGCGAGTCCTAAAATCAACAAACGAGCCATTCTTGTCATGATAATCCTCCTGTGCATTTTTTTCACTCTGTCCCGGTTTTTGATTTAATCTTGGATTTAGTCTTGGATTTAGTTTTGGATTTGGGTCCCTGCTTCGGATTGCTGGTTCGGCCTTTGCCGGACTCCTTTGCTTCCTGAGACCGCACCCGGCCCTTGCCCGAATCCGAGTCCGGTGGTTCGGCGTCCTGAACGCCGACCGCGGCAGATACTTTGCTTTTCTTCTTGGTCTTTGTGTCCTGCTTGCCTTTACTTTTGCCTTTGTCCTTTACCTTACTCTTGGTTTTGCCTTTTTCTTTGTGCTTGTACTTTTCTTCGCCCTCGTCTTCGTCCTCATCCCGCTCTTCGTAGCGAGGAGCACGTCGATCATCGTAATACTTTTTCTTTTTCGATTTAGGACTCACTTTGTATTTTTTCGTTTTTCTGTCTTTTCCCTTGGGATCGTAATATTGGTCATCCCACTCCTGCTTGGCTTTCTCGTGCTCAACGGTTTCCCGGATCTTCGAACGGCCGGTCGGCTGGCCTTCGACCAGTTCCTTGACCTTGCTTTTTCCGGTCCGGAGCGGTTTCCGATGTGGGGCGGGATAGCGCCGGTGGTCTTTGTAACCTTCCTTCTCCCAACGGCCTTGAAACCAGGTTCCTTTGGGCGTCCAATACCCGTGGACCCACATTTTTCCCTTGGGGATATATTTCCAGGTTCCGGAGACCCAACGCCCTTTCCGGTCAAACCGGCCCGTGACCCAAACCTTTCCTCTTTTGGTTTTCGGCCGCCAGTAGCCGTTCCGCCATTTTCCGTGGTGGCTCCAATGACCCGGCACCCAGACATATTTGGATTTCATTTTATTGGGCCGCCAATGTCCGTGTCGCCATTCACCGTATCTGGTCCAGTGCCCGGGTATCCAGTTATAGTGAGAACGGCGGACCGGCCGCCAGAACCCGGAAAGCCAGTATCCGTCGCTCCAGAAACCGGGCACCCAGACATATCCGGAACGGTGCTTTTTAATCGGCTTCCAAAAGCCGGGCAGAAAAATGTGCCCTTCCCAGTATCCACTCGTCCACGTGAAACCCACGCGGACCCGCGGACGCCAGAACCCGGGGATAAAAATCGTTTCCGAAATTATTTGCGGTTCAATGTAGATGCGTTTAGGCTCTGCCTGTACTTGCGGTTCATAATACTCCTCTGCCATAGCTTGAGATTCGTAGGCCTCGGATGGCGGCTCGTACTCGTCTGGCGCCGGAGCCTGGTAGTAAGCATAGGGAGTGGGTGTCGCTGTATAGGTAGGATAGCCTGCGTGGGGTACGTTATCTCTGCGGTGAACAACCATGGTACACCCTGTGGTAAACACTGTAGCGCTTAGAAGCAGAATAATTAATCGTCTCATCTATCTCACCCCTCTTGCTTTTATGAATTTTCCGTTCTCATAAGAGTAACGACAGTGCGTGAGACACCTGAAGCATATAGAAGTTCATGGGCCGGCGCCCCTTCTGCCAGTATATCAAAAATAGCCTTGTTTTTAAGGGAAATCAAGGAAATAATAAAACTTCTCTGTAAATTTCGAGAACTTTTTTTAAGATCAATCGTAGGGAACAGGCATGCCTGTTCCCTACTCAAACGCGGGGATTCCTTTATTGAAGCGGGTCAGTTTTTCGGACCGGAAAGCAAACCTAGGCAGGATTATTGGTCTGTCAATGGATACTGTCCGAACGCCAGCGCGCCCGACACCTCATTCGGAGGATAACCGATTGAACTCCTTTTCGCTGATTACCTTGAGTCCCAGTTTTTTCGCTTTGTCCAGCTTGGAGCCGGCGCCCGGGCCGGAGACCACATAATCCGTTTTTTTCGAAACCGAGCCCGCAGCCCGGCCGCCCAGGCGTTTTACCCGGGCCTCGGCCTGGTTGCGGGTCATGGTTTCCAATTCCCCGGTAAACACGAAAGTCTTGCCGGTCAAGCCTCCGGTCCGCAGTTTCTCTTCAGCCAATTGCCGGGTATTCACTCCCGCTTTCTCCAGTTTCGCGAGGACCGCCTTGATTTCCTTACGGCTGAAAAAAGCCCGAAGGCTGGCCGCCACTTTGGGTCCTATTTCATGAATGTCTTGCAGAGCTTCCTGCTCTGCCTGGCCCAGAGATTTCAGGTCCGCGTAGTGCGCGGCCAACACCTCGCCGGAATGCTCGCCCACCAGGGGGATGCCGAGCGCATAGATCAATCTGCCCAGGGTTCGCTGTTTCGAGGCCTGCAGCGCGGCCACGATATTCTCCGCTGATTTTAGGGCCATGCGATCCAGCGGCGCCAGTTGTTCAACGGTCAGGGCGTAGAGATCCCCATAATCCCGAACCAGCCCTTTCTCCACCAGTTGGTCCACCAGGGCCTCGCCCAAACCCTCGATATCCATGGCCGCACGCTGGGCAAAAAGCCGGATCCTGCCTTTCACCTGGGCCGGGCATCCCGGGTTGGCGCAGCGCCACGCTACTTGCTCCTCCAATTTGACGACCAGGCTGTCGCAGGCCGGGCAGCCGGCGGGCAGCTTAAAACGCGCCTCTTTTCCTGTTCGCCGCCCAATTACAGGCCGCACGACCTGGGGAATGATCTCACCGGCTTTTTCAATTACCACTTGGTCCCCAACGCGGATATCCTTGCGCGCGATATCCTCTTCATTATGCAGGTTGGCCCGCGAGACCGTAGTACCGGCCAGGAGGACCGGCTCCAGTTCCGCCACCGGGGTCAGCACGCCGGTGCGTCCCACCTGCACGCTGATCGCGTTCAACCTGGTTTGCGCTTGTTCGGCCGCGAATTTGTAGGCCATGGCCCAGCGGGGGCTTTTCGAGGTGGCGCCCAGGCGTTTCTGCTGGTCAAGCGCATCAACCTTGACGACCACGCCGTCGGTCTCATAGGACAGACTGTGGCGCTTTGGTTCCCAGCCGGACAGAAAACGCTTAAGCGCAGCCATGTCGCGGCAAAGGGCATGATCCGGGCTCACCGGTAATCCCCAGGACGCGAGGCTGCTGAGCACTTCGGTCTGGGTTTTAAGCGGGCCCGAGGTTTTGGTATCCATGCCATACACAAAAAACGCCAACGGCCTGCGGGCCGCGAGGCGGGAATCCAGTAATTTCAGTGAACCAGCCGCGG
Organism: candidate division FCPU426 bacterium; assembly: GCA_030619365.1. Taxonomy (GTDB): domain Bacteria; phylum Oederibacteriota; class JAAXVQ01; order JAAXVQ01; family JAUVAV01; genus JAUXBQ01. The sequence continues at coordinate 3,764 of JAUXBQ010000218.1, forward strand.
CATTGCGGGGATTGGCGAAAACTTTTTCACCGGCTTCCTGCTTCTGGGCATTGAGTTCTTGGAAGGCTTTTTTCGGTAGAAACACTTCCCCCCGGACCACCAGTTCACCGCGGGGTGCCGTGGCTTTGAGTTGCAGGGGCAAACCCCGCAGGGTTCGGATATTGGCCGTAATGTCGTCTCCGGTTTCGCCGTCACCGCGGGTGACCGCTTGTTGGAATTGACCCTCCCGGTAAATCAGGGCCACGGCCACTCCGTCGATTTTCAACTCCGCGGCAAAGGCCACGGTCTCATCCGGCAGGCCTTTACGCACGCGTTGTTCCCACTCTTCCAGATCTTCTTCGGAATAGGTGTTGTCCAGGGAGAGCATGGGTTCGGCATGGCGCACCGGGGAGAAACCCGAAATCGGCTCTCCGCCCACGCGCTGGGTGGGAGAATCGGGGGTGACCAGGTCGGGGTGTTGGGCCTCCAGGTCCTGCAACCGACGGTAGAGGCGATCGTATTCCCCGTCTGATATTTCCGGCTCCGCCTGAACGTAATAAAACTGGTTATGCAGCAGG
>JAUXBQ010000338.1 GCA_030619365.1 candidate division FCPU426 bacterium
CAGCCGCATACCGAAAGGGCTGAGAGGTACCTGAAGCCAATGAGACGTATTCACTCCCGTCACAATCCGAAGGCGTCCCCCGCGACAGTTGCCAGGAACCTGTGGAATATACTGCGTCAATACACGCCGGCACGCATCCTGGAACTTTTACAGGTTGCGGGTGAGGTGGCGGATAAACTCGGCTTGAAGGCGTATGTGGCGGGGGGGTTTGTCCGTGATCTGATCATGGCTGCCGGGAATTTTGACCTGGACCTGGTGGTGGAAGGGGACGGGCTGCGATTTGCCCGGCAGTTGGCCAAGCACCTGGGTGGAACCTGCCGAATCTATGAGCGCTTCAAGACCGCTGCCATTACACTGCCGGATGGACTGCGCGTGGATGTGGCCACAGCCCGGACCGAGGTTTACATCCGCCCGGCGGCCCTGCCTGAGGTGAAGCCCGCCAATATTCAGCAGGACCTTGGGCGGCGGGATTTTTCCATTAATGCCATGGCCATGCGGATTAACGGCAGGTCTCGTGGCCGACTACTGGACTATTGCGGCGGCAGGAAGGATTTGCGCGCGCGAAAAATACGCGCACTCCATGCCCTCAGTTTCGTGGACGATCCCACGCGGATTTTTCGGGCCGTCCGGTTTGAACAACGATATCAATTCAGCCTAGAACCAACCACGGCGCGCTGGATGCGTGCCGCCCTGAAAGCGCGCGGGGTGGAACGCCTCTCCCAGTTCCGCGTGGTCAATGAATTCAAGAAAATCTTTGAGGAGGAGCAGCCTCGGAGATGTTTTCGGCGTCTGGAGCAAATGGGTTTCGTGTTCGGTCCGCGTTATACCGCAATACTGCAGGCGCTTACCGACAAACGCGAACGCCATAGGCGTTAGCCTGTGGATGAAGCGGGTAAATATCGCCGGAGAGCTCCATCCCGGTTGGTCATCAAACAAATAGTTGTCCGGGATATGTCTTGTTGTATAATTATGCATTCATTTTCAAGTAAAAAGGCGGAATCTACAGGATGCGCAAAATCTATCTCTGGGGTCTGACGTTGTGGTGGGCGGGAATGCTGTGTCCGGTCTCCGGTCTGGCGGCCGAACCTTTGACTGTATTCGTGAGCATTCTGCCCCAAAAGACCTTCGTGGAGCGAATTGCCGGTCCGGACGTGCGGGTGCTGGTCATGGTTGGCCCGGGTCGCAGCCCGGCCACTTACGAGCCCACGCCCAGGCAGATGCAGGCCCTGACCCGGGCCATGCTCTATTTCCGCATCGGCGTGGCCTTTGAAGAAGTCTGGCTGGAAAGAATCCAGGACGTGAATCCCGAACTCCGGGTGGTCGATACCCGCCAGGGCATCACCCTGCGCTCGCTGGCCTTAACACGTGTTTCCGATGAGCCGGAGACCGGGCCACCCGCCAAAGCCGGGCCTTCGCACCAACACCAGCCCGGCCGGCCGGACCCCCACATCTGGCTTGACCCGAACCTGGTTCAAATTCAGGCGCAGACCCTGTTCACCGCCTTGGTTCAGGCCAAACCCGAAGCCTGTGAGCAGTACCAACAAAACCTGGACCAATTCCGCGA
>JAUXBQ010000158.1 GCA_030619365.1 candidate division FCPU426 bacterium
CCGCGACTGACTCGCCTTTTTCAGATCCGCGTTTGCTGGTGCACGAGCAGGATGGCCGCCGGTTTCTGCAAAACACGCGGCCAGCGTATGACGTGATTTTCCTGGCCGTATCCCTGCCGGTTACCCTGACCCAAAACCGCTATTACACACGGGAATGCTTTCAGCTTGCCCAACGGACGCTAAAACCAGGCGGGCTGCTGGCACTCTCCCTGCCCGGCTCCCTGGTTCACCTGCCCCCGGCCCTGGCGGACCTGACCGCAATCACCCTGGCCACCCTGCGGGACACCTTTCCAGCCGTTACCATCCTGCCCGGCGACACCAACCTCCTGCTGGCTTTCCGGGATGATGCGCTGCCTGCTCCTAACCATACACAACAGCGATTCCGGGCCAGCACGCTGGAATATCAATTCCTGTCCCAACCCTACCTGGACTACCGGCTGGACCCGGCCAAGCAGGATTGGCTGGACTCGCAATTGCCTGCGAAGGCCCAGCCGGGCCTCAATACCGATTTCCATCCGCGCGCGCTCATGGCCGCGCTGCAATATTGGCAATCCATCTTTTCCGGCCAGGTGCTCCCAGCCTACCGACTGCTGACGCGATACGCCTGGCTCCTCTGGCCGCTGTTGATCATCGCGCTGGTGTGGGGACGGGGAGGGGCCCGGAGCACGTCCTTGATTTCAGGCTGCACCAGCATGGGCCTGCACCTGCTCAGTCTCTGGGGATTCCAACTGACCAGCGGCTCGCTGTATTTTTGGCTGGCTCTGCTCAGCGCCGTGTTCATGGCCGGTCTGGCCGCTGGGGCTTTTTTCATCCAACGGGCCGGGTCCGCGCTTCCCCCGGCCAAACGCGTGCTGGCCCTGGAAGCGGGGTTTCTGGTCTGGATTGCGCTCTGGTGGCTCTTGGCGAAAATTCCCGGGTTGCCGGGCCCGCTGTTCTTCCTGTTCTCGGCCGGGTCGGGCCTGCTCCTGGGCCTGCAATTCCCGGTTTTGGTCAGGCAGGCGGCTGATGAGAGGCAGGTTACTGAAAGCGCGGTAGCCGGGCCCTTGTACGCGGCGGACGTGGCCGGCGGCTGGCTGGCCGCCCTGGGCATCGGCGCCCTGCTTATCCCGGCTTGGGGCTGGGAGAAAACCATAGTTTTTTTACTGGTGTTAAAGACCGTCAGTCTGCGGTGGTGGGTCCGCGCCCGCTAGGCAAATCAAGGCTGGGGTGTCTCGTCTGGTTGCAGTTGGCTGACTCTGTCACCTCGCCGGTTGATCCAATACCAGGTGCCGCCTGCAATCCGGGTGTGCTCGCCGTCCGGGACCAGGGCACAACCCATACAAATTGCGGCCCGGCCATTTTTAAATCCATAAGCAAAATCAAAGCTCGGTGCAATGACCACCTGGCCGTACCGGTCAAAATAGCCGAATTTGCCGTTTTGCACGAACCGGGCCAGACCTTCGCTGAATTCATCCGGTCCGTTGTCGAAAATAAACGGCCGGATAATCTCTTCTCCGCCCGCGTTGATGTACACCCAGCCCTGCTCGTCTGCCACAGCCGCGAGGCCGGTTTCCAAAAACGGATAGGCCATGAAATATTTCGGCGGCAAAACGATCCGGCCCGTCCGGTCCTGAAAGCCCCAGCGGCCGTCCTGTTCAATGGGCGACCACCCGGCCGTTTCGTTTAACGCCTTTTGGCAGCCAACTGAAACAGCCCAGCAGAGAACGGCCGCCGCGAGCAGGCTCATGATTTTGGCATCCATCCGCGTACCTATCTTTCCCCGGCTGCCTGCTTCACCCGGGATGGTTAGTCGCCGTTCTCTTCCTGTGAATCCTTGATTTCCATCCATACGTTTTCCTTGGCCCGGGGATCATCCGGGTCAAGTTTCAGCACTTCCTGCCAATAGAGGATTTCCCTTTTAAATTCCCCGCGGCTGTTCGCCTCCTCGGCCAATTGATATAACCGCTGACGTTCGGCCTCCATTTCCTTCCTGGCTCGTTCCAGAAAGATTTTAGATTTCTGGTGGTCAGGATTAAATTCGCGAATCAGTTCCCATTCGGCAATGGCTTTTTTATAATTTTTCTTTCGATAATAATATTTCCCGGCTAAAAAGCGTTTCTCAACCGCCTCCCGAACCTCCGGCTTCACCGACGCGGACGCGGCGCCGGTTTCCACACCGCTCGGCTCGGCGAGGCTGGACACTGTGTAGGACAGGGAAACCTGGTGGGAAAAGCCGAAATCACCCAGGGGCCGCAAGGCGTAACTGAAGTCGAGATTGCGCCAGGCCACACCCAGGCCCGTGCTGAGTCCGAACAAAGGATCATCGTGACCTTGCGCGCCCAGACGGTAGCCCAGGCGCAGGCTAAGCACCTGGACCAACCGGTACTCCACGCCTACCGCCGCCTCGACCCCTCCCAATCCAAGGGGCAGGTCCAATTCCAAATTAGCTGAGAGTGCATTCTCCTCGAGCCCGGTATAGCCCGCGGCCAGCACGCCTCGCATGGGAAAAGCGTATCCGGAAGCGGCCCCTCCCAGGTTTTTGAACACCGCGGCGGCGGTGAAACCCGGCCAGGGCGCTTGCCACAAAACGCCCAGGTGGGCCGCCAATCCGGTATCGCGGTAGTCCCGAATCAAGGTCTGGTTCAAGGTAAAACCGCCGCCCACGTTCCACTCGGGCGCGAGTTTCAAACCATAAGCACCATGCAGACTCAGATCATAGGGCGAAAAAGTATCCCCGGTCCTGAGACCGGTTTCAGTGTAGACATCCAGGAGTCCATAGTTAACCAATTGCACGGCCCCTTGCATGTGACCGGGCCCCAGGGGAAGCATGACGGTCAGATAATCCAACCTGATGTCCTGGGCCCATTCCTGATGCTGAAACCCAAAGGCCACTCCCTGGGCCCGCGCCAGTCCGGCCGGGTTATAGGCGCTGCCAAAGGTCCCGGTGGCCAGGGCCGCGAAACTCTCGGCCATGGCGCCGGCCTGCGCCCCGGGTCCAATGGTTAAAATCGAGCCGGCCTGGCTGGTTTGCGACCAGGCCGTAGAAGCCGGCAGGGTCAGGAGCGCGATGAGGACGGCGAGGGCGGCGGTTCTTTGGTTCATTTGATGATAGCCAGTTTTTGAATTCTGATTTTCTTCGCGCCCACGCGGATCTGGTAGAGATAAATCCCAGGCGCCACGTCGCTGATATTCCAGGACACCTGGTTGACCTGTTGCCCGGCTACCGGCGCTTTGATCTCCTCCACCAAGCGCAGGGCCGCATTGAATATCTGGATGGAAGCCGTAGTGTCTTCATCGCTGTAGAAAACAAAATTGACAGTGGACCCTCTGGCAGGATTAGGATAGACCACGGACTCAACCTCGCCGCCCGCGCCCGGCGGGAAGGGCAACAGACCGCCGCCCAAGGGTGTCGGCGTGGGCGTGGCTGTGGGGGCAATCGTGGGTGTAATGGTTCGCGTAGGCGGGGGTGAAGAAAGCCACCAATAGGAGGAGTAGGTTGCCTCGTAGGCGCCATAGGCATCGGGTGGTCCACCGGTTAAGGGGTAATAATCCAGAATCGCGTTATCTTGGACTTCGATCAGGATTCCCGGGCCATTGGGATTAAAACCCGGATCGAACAGAAAATTTACGCTGAAAAGCCGAATTGAAAACTCCATCTCGTAAAATGTCCCACTGTCATTGACCGCGGCGTTCCAGGCCGAATTGTGGGTGCCTATGATCGCGTTGATATATTCCCGCAATTGTCCGTTTCGTCGCTGGCCATAGCCGTAATTCGGGGGCGCGCTGCCGTCGTTGACATTGTCGAAAAAGATGGTGATTTGATCCTGGGTGGGCGGGCCGGTGTTGTCCTGCACCCGGAATCCGAAGAGCATGCGATTAACAGCAGGATCGAATTTATACCAGCAATCCGCGGGCTGGCTATTGACCGTAATGGTCAAATGGGCGGCATCCGCCCATTCCGAGGTCACGGTATTGATGCTGCCGTCCAGGACTATACCGGTGCCGCTGGGAAAATCCAATTGCGCGTAAACCTTGGCTGGTAGACACAAATAAATGGCCAGCGCAATTATGAAGAATACCTTGTTCATATTTTTCTTCTTATATACCATATGTCGCTCATTCTTTTTTGGTTCTTACGTTATACTTTACTTTTTACTTCTCGTAATAATTATATCACGAGCTTTTTTATTAAACTATTTTTTATACGGATTATTGAGCTAATAATAATGTTTAATAATAGAGGAAAAAAAGGAAATAAAAAACTTTCGCGGATTTTATCTTCTTTTTCTATTCATCGTTTACCAGGGATGGAATGAATCTCCGCACAGCAAGCTATGCGGTATCTGTTGATTAATTATTGTTTCGAATCGGTAACCGCGCAGCAAGCTGTCGCGGAATTATGCAAGTTCATTATTATATCATTTACCGCGCGCGGCCCGCAGGAAAACCTGACCGCCCTGGAAATATTTTTGCACAATTGTACGCCCAATGGTATGGTGCGGCGCAGTGGCGGGAATGGTCATTTCACGCGCGAGGCTATTCACATGGATTGGACGGAAGATACACTGGATGCGTTCGGGGACGGTTTCGGCTGTTCCCAGGCCCTGGTCTCGGTTTACGGCCAAAAATTCGGGTTGGACCGGAAAACCGCGCTGAAAATTTCGGCCGCGTTCAGTTGCGGCCTCGGACGGATGGGGCTGACTTGCGGAGCAGTCACCGGCGCGCTCATGATCATCGGTCTGAAGCACGGCCGCACCCTGCGCTTCGACATTCTGAGCCGGGAAAAAACCGACGCCCTGGCCAAGAAGTTCATCCTGCAATTCACGGCGCGTCACGGTTCCACGCAATGCAAGGACTTGTTGGGGTGCGATCTGAGCACGCCCGAGGGACTGAAAATCGCGGGTAAGGAAGAATTAATCCCGTTGCGCTGCCCGCAATTCGTGGAAAGCGCGTGCGAAATACTGGAAGGGCTTTTAAATTTTTAATCAACAACGGTAAAAATATTCCTTCGTTGACCCGGCCGGACTTGATCTGCTATGATCGGCACGTAATCACCCCCGGCAGCGCGATGGGAGCGGATCATGGAAAATCATTTTGAAATTAAATGTCCCAAATGCAAGGTCACCTTAATCGTGGACCGGATCACGGGCAAGCTCCTGGAAACGCGTGAACCCCTGGTGGCGGAAAGCACCGGAGACCGCTTTCAGGACGCCCTGAAAAAAGTTAAAGCCAGCCCCTTTGACGCCGAGAAAATATTCGAGAAATCCAAGGAAGCTGAAAAACACAAAAAGAAAGACCTGGACGATTTGTTCAAAAAATCCCTGGACCAGGCGAAAAAAGAAGGGCCGGCCGATAAGCAGCTCAGGGATATTGATCTGGAATAGCGGCGTTTTTTCCTTAAATCAGCAACTCCCCCATACTCTTGCCCCAAAAAACGGACACCCTGTCCCCTTCAAGGCCAGGGAGCTATTCTTCGGTGCCGGACGTTTTGCTCTTCTCTCTGGATTTTCTACTCCGGCGCTTGGTCTTTGTTTTTTTTATATTTTTTTTCTTCTCCGGCTTTAATTTCAAGTCCCGGGGCAACTCGAAAATATCCGTCTTGAATTCCCGCTCCTCGATTTCTTTCAATTGCAGGACATAGCGGGGCGTCAGCGTATTTCCGCTTACGACCTTTAGCGGAAAATCCAGACGCGGGGAGTGCCAGACCGACATGCGCGTTCGCCCCCCCTCTAAATAACTGGTTTTTTCCGTCTGATACCCCAGCATTTTTTCCCGGTCTTCGGCCCGGGGAACGTAGCGCATGAGTTCCAAACGCGCCGCGGCAAAAGGATCGTATTTGGCGTCTTTGTCCTGCGGTGAGGTCATCACGCGAAATTGCCGTTTACGCATGTCCGCGACCACGGTCAGGTTGGCTGCCGGGTCCACGATCACCCGAATGCGCTTTTTGCCTTTTTTGATATCCAGCCGGTACTTGCCCTGTTGCACCCGAATAACGCCAATGGTGGTCTGTTTCCCCTTGGTAAGTTCATATACTGCCTGGAAATCCCGGGCCGCCTGAGCCGGGGTCGCGACCAGGGCCAGGGTGCTGATGACCAGCATGAAGCGCAGAGCGATTTTTCCCAACAAAGCAATACCTCTCACCCGTGTATTTTCCCCGCTTACGCGTGATATTCCTGCAAGGATTTGACGCCGAGCTCGCTTTGCTTGGCCGCCGCAATCCCCTCCACCGTGGCCTGGGCGGC
>JAUXBQ010000114.1 GCA_030619365.1 candidate division FCPU426 bacterium
CGCAATCAGGAATCAAGTGCCACGTTCGACCTTGTGTCGGGCGTGGTATTTGTTTTTAAAATAAAAAGCAGCCACCAAGACACGAAGGCACGAAAAAAGAATAAGTAAGGAATAATTATTATTTTTTGTTTAAAAAAACAATAAAGAATGTTTTCCTTGGTGTCTTGGTGTCTTCGTGGCAATTTTTTTTAGGGTTTTAGGAGTCGGAATGAAGATTTTAGGCATTGAAACATCCTGCGATGAAACCGCGGCCGCGGTCGTCACGGATCAGCGTGAAGTCCTGTCTTCGGTGGTGGCCTCGCAGTTGAACGTGCACGCGCCTTATGGCGGGGTGGTGCCGGAATTGGCCTCGCGGCAGCACGTGCGGGACCTGCCGCGCATCGCGGCCGAAGCCCTGAGCCGTGCCCATCTCTCCTGGTCGGACGTGGACGGGATCGCCGCCACCCACGGGCCGGGTCTCATGGGCGCGCTCCTGATCGGTTTGACCTGGGCTAAGGCCGCGGCCTGGGCGCGGGGCCTGCCTTTCATCGGCGTGAACCACCTGGAAGGGCATTTACTGGCCTGCGAATTGAATCACTCCCTCCTGCCTTATCCCTTTATCGGCCTGGTGGCTTCGGGTGGGCATACCAGCCTGTATTACGTGGCTGCCGGGGACCCGCCGTCCTATGAACTACTGGCCCGCACCCGGGATGACGCGGTGGGCGAAGCGTTTGACAAGGTGGCCAAATTGCTGGGTTTGCCTTACCCCGGCGGGCCGGCCATTGAAAAAGCCGCACAGGAACAGCCGACCGTCAACACGGTCCGCTTTACCTTGCCGAAAATGAAGGATGGTTCGCTGGATTTTTCCTATTCAGGGTTGAAGACCGCGGTCCGATATCTGCTCGCCAAGCAGGACAGCCGGACCGTGCCCCTGACCGTGGCCGAGATCGCGACGGCTTTTCAGCGCACCATTATTCAGGACTTACTCGCCAAGGCCCTGGCCGCCGCGCGCCGGCGTCCGGTCCAGGCCCTGGTCTTAACCGGCGGCGTGGCCGCCAACCGCCCGCTGCGCGAGGCGTTCGCACGGGCCGCGCACGAAAACCATTTGCCTTTTTTCTGCCCGCCCGTTGAATGGTGCACGGATAACGCCGCCATGATCGCGGCGGTGGGAGCGCGTCATCTGGCCGTTGGCCAACGCTCCGGCTGGGACCTGCCGGCTGTGCCCAACCTGGAATTGGCGGTTTTGGCGAAAACCGGGGCGGAGTAACACGTGAAGATCGGCGGCTTGGCATTGGACGGTCCGGCGGTCCTGGCGCCCCTGGCCGGTATCGGCAACCTGCCGTTCCGCCTGTTGTGCCGGCGTTTCGGCGCGGCCTTGGTGAGTTCGGAAATGATGAGCTGCCACGGTCTGGTCCGTGGGCAGGGCCAGACCCTGCGCATGCTGGCCACGGATCCGGCGGAACGCCCGGTCTCCTTTCAGTTGTTTGGGGCGGATCCGGCGGTCATGGCCGAGGCCAGTGTATTGTTGGCGGAATCCGGGGCTGACGTGGTGGATTTGAATTTCGGCTGCCCGGTTCCCAAGGTGGTCCGGCATCGCGGCGGGGCGGCCCTGCTCAAGGAGCCGGACTTGCTGGAGGCCGTAGTCGCGGCCTGCGTTAAACAATGCCCTTGCCCGGTCACCGTGAAAATCCGGTCCGGCTGGGACGAGCGCCAGATAAACGCGCTGGAAATCGCCCGGCGCGTGGAGGCGGCTGGCGCCGCGGCGCTTACCATCCACGCCCGTACGCGGAGCCAGAAGTTTGAGGGAAGGGCAGAGTGGCACGTCATTACCGACGTGGTGCGGTCCGTGCGCATACCGGTGATCGGCAACGGCGACGTATTTTCCGGGCCAGACGCCCGGGCCATGCTGGAACAGACCGGGTGCGCGGGCGTCATGATCGGCCGGGGCGCCCTGGGGCGGCCCTGGATCTTTCGGAGTATCCGGCACTTTTTAACGACCGGTGAGGAATTGAGCGAACCAACGCTGCCCGAACGGGTGGAGGTCATACGGGAGCATTATCAAGGCCTGAAGAACCTGAAAGGGGAGAGAACCGGGCGTTTGGAAATGCGCAAGCATACGGCCTGGTATATCAAGAATTTGCCGGGAGCGGCCGCTATCCGGCGCCGGGTCAATTCCTGCGAGAGCGAAGAAGCGTACCTGTCCTTACTCGCGGAGCTGGCTTCGGGTTCCCTTTCTTGACAAGGGTTGGTGGATTTGCTACCGTAGAAGCGCCTCATGCCGACGGCCAGGCGATAAACCAAAGTAAATCAGGCCATCCTCCGAAACGGGATTTTATTCATGCCAGCATTCGCCTTATTGCCGAATAAACAACAGTCCTGGCGCACGCTGGTCTTGTTCGCGCTGGTCCTGCTGACCGGCTGCGCCTCGCTGGGGGGCCATTTTCAACGGGCCCAGGAGTATCAGGCCGACGGCAAAGTGGACGAGTCCATTGCGGCGTACTATCGCGCCCGGGAAGAGCAGCCCGGGCGGCCTGAGGTGCATCTGGGACTGGCCGACGTTTTGGAAACCAAAGGCCTGCTGGACGAGTCCGTTCGGGTTCTGGAAAAAGCCCGCGCCGAGTTGGGTGACCAGGCCGTTGCCATCCAACCGCGCCTGGCGGACGCGTACTTCAAGCGCGGTCTGGCCTATCGCCAAGACGGCAAGATCAGCGACGCGTACGAAGCCTGGCAAAAAGCCCTGCAAGTGCAACCAGAGCACTTGGAAGCCAATGCCCAGCTGGCCAAACTCTATTCGGACCGGGGCGAGGACGACAAGGCCGCTTCTCAGTATCAGCGGATCACGCAGTCGCGGCCGCGTGATACCGAAGCGCATCAATCCCTCGGCCTGGTGTATTACAAGCAGGGGAAATTCGACCAGGCGGTCAACGAGTTCCAGCAGGTCTTGCGTCTGAACCCCCGCGACGCCAAGGCGTACAACAACCTGGGCAGTGTGTATCTTAAAACCGGGCGTCTGGAAGACGCCATCACGGCCTTTGAACAAGCCACCAGCTTGGATCCCGGGCTGGCCGTGGCTCATAATAACTGGGGAACGGCTTTTTTTAAGCAGGGGCGTTATCAGCGCGCCCGCCAGGAATGGGAATTGGCCCTGAAATTGAATCCCACGGACGCCATTGTTCAGCGCAATTTACTGACCCTGGAGCGCTTGGGATACTGAGAATACCGCTCGCGCTAAGGCCGTGATACGCTTCAATATACGAAGGAATCCCCGGACTTTAGTTCGGGGTTACCGCATCCCCTCTCCCTTTTAGGGAGAGGGATAAAGGGTGAGGGTTACCTGAATACTCCGCACGAAAGTAGCGGGGATGATTTATAAGCCATAGCCCACAGACGAGGACACCATGAACCTAAGTGAAAACAAACCCGAATCCAGCGGCTCGCCCGCGCCGGAGAATCAGCCCGGTCCCAAACGCCCGCGCCGCCGTTCCCGGAGGTCTTCCTCCCGGCGCAGGCAGCGCCGGCGCACCCAGCCGGGCGGCGGGCCGACGGCCGCCGCGCCGGCCAAAAACGGGGGAGACGCCGTTGCGCCGCCTCCAGTGACCGCCGCGCCGGCCCCGGAGGAAGCCACGGCTCCAGGGGAATTGCCAATAAAACCGGCTGACCAGCCCGCTTCCGGGGACAGGGGAGAAGCGCCTGTTGTGCCCCAGGATAATCAAGAGCAGCCTTTCCCGCCGGCCAGTACGACCATAGCCGCCTCCGGCGAAGAACGACAAGCGTCTCCCACAAAGACCAGCGCTCCCATTCGGCAGCCGGGACGGGAACACGGCCGGTCCCCAACGGCTGTTCGCGACCCGGAAGTCTTGCCCGAATGGTTTGAAGCCGAATCCTCCCCGGGCGGGATAAAAAGTTTGAAATTTCCCGGACTGGATACCGGCCGGGTGCGCGCGCGCCTGGTCACGTTCATCCGCGAAGCCACGGAACACGCCGGACGGTCCAAGGCCGTGTTGGGATTATCCGGGGGAGTGGATTCCGCCGTGGTCGCAAGTCTGCTGGTGGAAGCGCTGGGGCGGGAGCGGGTCTGTCTGTTCTTTTTCATCGAGGCGGACAAAACCGGACACGAACGAAGCCGGGCGGACCTGACGGCGCGCCTGCTCAGGTGCAGCCTGGAAGTCCAGGATTTGCGGCCGGCGGTGAAAACCTTGGTTTCCCGGCCGGGCAATCCCACGGGCCGGAACTGGAAAGACCGGTTGGCGCGCGTCCGCATGGCCGCACTCTACAACCTGGCGGAAATGCGGCAGGCCGTGATAGTGGGGAGCGTCAACAAAACCAAGCGCTGGCTGGGCGCCGCGACCCCGCACGGCGATCTGGCCTATGATTTCAATCCGATCGGCGATTTGTACCAGACCCAGGTGGTGGAACTGGCTCGGGCCCTGCGAGTGCCCAAACCGGTCATGGAAAGAGAGCGCTCGGTTCCGTACGGGCAGCAGCCCGCCAGCGGTCAGAAATCAGCGGCCACCTGGCGGGAAGTGGACTACTACCTGTACCAGATGCTGGACGTGAAAATATCGCTTTCGCATTTGCAAAAAATCGGGGTCAACCAGGAAAAGCTGCGGTGGCTCTACCAACAGGTTAGAAATTCGGCCGGGCACCGGCAACCGGCTCCCACGGCCGACCTGCAGTCCGCTTACGTGCCGCGCTCAGGCGGTATGTAAGGACAGGGGGGAGGGAAACATGGGCCGCCAACAAAAAGCCAAGCACGAACGACATGCGGGAAAGGACCACAAACACCAAGCCGTCCCGCCCCGCGCGCAGGACTGGCTGGGGTGGCTCATCGGCGGCGTGGTGGTATTCGGCCTGCTGATCGCGGCCCTGGTAATCTATATCCAGGCCAACCAGGCCCATTTTCTGAAAATCAGCGTAGTAACCTCCGTCCAAAAAATTCAAACCGACCTGTCCCGCGCGCGCGGTGCGTTCACGCTTGACGAAAACACCCGCCTGCGAAACATCCTAACGGAGATTGAGCGGCTCGCCACCGAGCGCGCCCTGGACCGCCAGCTCGGCGGGCATCTCATGTTCGTCCTGCAAGTGGCCAAGGAGATCGTGGCTTCAGGTAAATTCCAACCCGGCGAGTTGGAAAAAATGGAAATGCTGTTGCGGGAAGCCCAACGGCGACTGGACGCAACTTCACCGCCGCGGGGCCAACCCGGGCCATGAGCGGCCAAGCTGCCGGTCGCCCCGTGCCGGGCCTCGAGCACGAAAAACACGGGGGGCCGGGCACGCTGATCGTGGTGGCCACGCCGATCGGCAACCTGGAAGACCTTACCCTGCGCGCGCTACGGCGCCTCCGGGAAGCGGATATGATCCTGGCCGAGGACACGCGCCGCACCCGCAAGCTGATGAGTCATTACGACATCTCCTGCCCGGTGGTCAGTTACTACCAGGAGGTCGAGCGGCAAAAAGCGCCGGATTTGCTGCGGCAGCTTCGGTCCGGCCGGCACCTGGCCTTGGTCACGGACGCCGGGACCCCGGGCATATCCGACCCGGGGACCTATCTCGTCAACCAGGCCCGGGAGAACGGCCTTCCGGTGGAAATCCTGCCCGGCGCCTCGGCCCTGGTGACGGCCCTGGCCGGCGCGGGCTTGCCGGCCGAGACATTTACCTTTATCGGGTTTTTGCCGCCTAAAGCCGGCGCCCGCAAACGGCAGCTGGAGCTTTTGAAATTCCGGGCGGAAACCCTGGTGTTTTTTATTTCACCCCACCGGCTGCGGGATGAGTTGGAGGACATGCTGTCCGCCTGGGGAGACCGGGAAGCAGGGTTGTGCCGGGAAATGACCAAAATTCATGAAGAATTCCTGCGCGCGCCACTCTCCCGCCTGGTCGAACTGGCTCCGGACAAGAGCCTGGGCGAAGCCACGCTGGTGGTCCGGGGCAGCACGGTCAGGGAAGCGGAGGTCTCCGAGGGGATTCAAGCCCATCTGGTCAGGCTGCAGGGGGAAGGGTTTTCTCTCAATCAGGCTGTGTCCCGGGTGGCCAAGCGGCGGGGTTTGCCCCGCTCGGAAGTGTACGTTCTGGCGCATCTTCTGAACAAGAAGTCAAATTGAAAAAAAGCCCGTATTATGCTATACTTTTAAAAGAAAATCGAAGCCCGACCCAGGGTTGCACCCGGTTTATCCCGGTCAATAAAAACGCCGCAAAGGAGACATGCAGCCATGCCACTGCTGACACTGAAAGTTGCCGGGAAAAGCAACCCAGCCACCGTTGCAGGAGCGATTGCCAATAACATCCGGGAAGGCAAGGATATCGAGATGGTCGCCATGGGTCCGCAAAGCGTGAATCAGGCGATTAAAGCGATTACCATTTCCCGGTCTTACCTGGCGGATGACAAGATCGAGTTGACATTTCGGCCGGAATTCATGCACCTGGAGCTGGATGGAGAGCGCAAGAGCGCCATCAAGTTGGTTGTACTGACGCACAAAGTCGAAGGTTAGGCAACCAGTCCATCCCTGTCGACACACACGCCGGGCGTGCCCCGCGAGCTCCGGCCCTCAGGGCGGAGTCACCCGTCCGGTGAACGGGTCCATGAATTCCAGTTGAATCCCACGAACAGTCATTTTGGCAGGGCAGGCAAAAGGAGTTAAGGATTATGTTATATCGCCGCATCAAAGTCTGGCTCTTGGATTATTGGATCCGGCTGCTCATCATCACCGCCGTGGTGCTCCTCATCTTTTTCACCATCGTGGGGCTGGCGTCGCTGGAATCCTTTTATCTGAATCTGACCCTGGCCACCCTGCCCCTGCAGATGCTCATGACCGCCTTGAACGCCGTGGTTTTCGTATATTTATACATGAGCGTATTCCGCGGCGGATTCTCCAAAATGAAAAAGCAAAAGGTCAAGTCCACTTACGTCAACATCAGGTTCTCCGACATTATCGGCCTGGAGCAAGCCAAGCGCGAAGCCTGGGAAGTGGTGCAGCTTATCAAGGACCGTTCCAAGCTTAAACAGATCGGCGGCAAAATCCTGCGCGGCCTGCTCCTGGTAGGGCCCCCGGGCTGCGGCAAAACCCTGATGGCCAAGGCCGTGGCCACCGAAGCCAAGGTGCCTTTTCTCTCGGTGGCCGGCTCGGAGTTCGTGGAAGTCTTCGTGGGCGTGGGCGCTTCCCGCGTGCGCAAACTGTTCAAGCAGGCCCGGCGGCTGGCGTACGCCGAAGGCTCATGCATCGTTTTCATCGATGAAATCGAGGTCATAGGACGCGGCCGGACTTTCAGCTACATGGGTGGCGGGGAAGAAACCAACAGCACGCAGAACCAGTTGCTGGTCGAAATGGACGGGCTCGGGACGCGGGGAGAAAACGTGGTGGTCATCGGCGCGACCAACGCGGACGAGAGCGTTTTGGACGAGGCCCTGATGCGGCCCGGGCGGTTTGACCGCAAGCTCTATATTGACAAGCCCAATCTCCAGGAGCGGGAGGAAACCTACCGCTACTACCTGGCCAAGGTCCAGCACGATCCGGATTTGAACATCGGCCGGCTGGCGCGCAAGTCCGTGGGCAAAAGCCCGGCTGAGATCGAGAATATCATCAAGGAAGCCGCGCTTATCGCCATGCGGCGGGGCGGCGAGCAGGTTGAGTATGCCGATATGACCAAGGCCATCGAGCGCATCGAATTGGGCATCGAGCACCGCAAGACCATGACCCCGCACGAGCGGGAAATGGTGGCGTACCACGAATCCGGCCACTTGCTCATCCTCTACCTCCTGCATCCCACGGACGATGTGTTCAAGGCCTCCATTATTTCCCGGGGCGGGGCCCTGGGTGTGGTGCATCACGCCCCGCGCGAAGAATTGTATACTATGGATCGCGAGACCCTGCTGGCGAATATCAAGGTTTCCCTGGCCGGCTACGCGGCGGAAAAGCTTCGTTTTGGCGTAACCTCGACCGGCGTGTCCTCCGATTTCCAGCAGGTCATGCTCATGGCCCACAGCATGGTCTGGCGCGTGGGCATGGGCGGCAACGGTTTCCTGGGTGATTTCTCCACCATGCCGCCGAGCCAGATCTCCGAGTCGCTCAAGGAGCGCCTGAACGCCGAGACCGAGAAGATTCTCCAGGACTGCGGCGA
>JAUXBQ010000201.1 GCA_030619365.1 candidate division FCPU426 bacterium
GACCGGGAAAAAACCCTCATAGCCTCGGTCCAGGAGCTTCATCGTAAATACATCCGTCAGGTCAGTAATCAGATCAAGCGTTTTGAGCAGGGCTTGCTCGATCCCAATCTGCAGCAGTACCTCCGTTCCCAGGAAAGCGTAGTGGAAGAAATCGTTCAGATTCTCGACCAGTTGATCGTGCTCAACGTGGGGCGCCTGGAGGAGCGGCTGGAGCAGGCGAAAAACCTGAAGCGCTTCAATCAGCGGCTCAGCGTGGCGGTTATTCTGATCGTCACCCTGACCTCCGCTCTGCTGGTGTTCATCCTCAACCAAAACATCATCCAGCCCATCAAACGGCTGATGGAGGGCGTGCGGAAATTTTCCGGAGGCAACTTCGCCGCCCAGGTCCCGGTGGTGTCCCAGGACGAGGTGGGCGAGCTGTCCGGGGCCTTCAACGAAATGGCGAAAAACATCAAGCACGACCGCCAGAAGCTGACCGCGCTGACCATCACGGACGAAAAAACCGGTCTCTTCAATTTCCGGCATTTCAAGAGCGCCATTCACGAGGAAATGAAGCGTGCCGAGCGTTACCACCGGCATCTCGGACTCGTCATGATCGACATCGACCACTTTAAACACTACAATGACACCAATGGTCATCCCATGGGGGACTTGCTGCTTAAGGAACTGTCCCTGATCCTCAAGGAGTCCATCCGGGAAACGGACATGGTGGCCCGCTTCGGCGGAGAGGAGTTCATCATCATGCTGCCGGAAACCACCCGTCAGGAAGTGATCAAGCTGGCTGAAAGCCTGCGCCTGCGCATTAAAAATCATATCTTCCCCATGGAAGAAAAGCAGCCGGGTAAGGACCTGACCGTGAGCATGGGCGTGGCTTCCTACCCTTCCAAAACAGTGGTTTCCCCGGATACCCTGCTGGAAAAAGCCGACCAGGCCCTGTATAAAGCCAAAAAGCGGGGTCGCAACCGGGTCAGCATCTGATTTCTTGAAAAGTTTTTCACGCTTTCCGGTCTAAAGGTTCCGGGAGGCGAATATGCGTTCCTCGTCAGGAAATCCTTTTCGTTCCGATGAAAACACCGGAAAAATTCTTCGGCGTCTGAAGCGCCTGGCCGGCCGGATGGACCGGCTGCCCGGCCGGCGCGCCCGGGACTTGCCGGCCCTTTCCTCGCGCCTCATGGAGGAAATCGTCAAGGCGCGGCAGGAAGCCCTGGCCCCGGGAAAAACCGCGGCTTATCGCTCAGCCCTGGCGCAGACCCGCCAAGCCCGGCGTTTGCTGCAACAGGCGGGTCCGGAATTTTTCCTTTCTCCGGCCCACCAAAGCCGTCTCAGGCAAGACCTTCAGGCCCTGACCGGACTGCTGGCGGGTATCCTGCGGCTCTTGGAATCCCGGGGACTCAGGTCGCGGGGACGGTCCGCTATTTCATTGTGCATTCGGGATGAACCGGATATAATCGGGCAACGACGCAAGCGGGATCGGAAAAAACCATGCCGAACCAAAAAAAGCGACAGTCAAAAATGAAAATCGGATTTGCCCTGGGCGGCGGCGGGGCGCGCGGACTGGTCCACGTGGGCGTTTTAAAGGTCCTGGAAGCAGCGGGTATCCAACCGTCCCTCATTGTCGGGACTTCCATGGGTTCTCTCATTGGCGCGCTGTATTGTCATCTCCAGGACGCCAACCAGTTGGAAAAACAAATCCTGACCCAATTGCACAGTCCCAAGCTGGCGGATTTGGGCATGGGACGTTTATCCCGGCAGGAATCCCGGAAATTTCTCAGGCGCAATCTTAACAAGACCCTGGAAAACCTAACCCGGGTCTACTTGCTGACCTCGGTGCTGACCCGGGACCACATTATCGCCGCGGAAAAAATCAAATCATTGCTGACCTTGCTGCTGCCGCCCGTGGCCATTGAAGACCTGGCGATTCCCTTCGCCGCCGTGGCCACCGATCTCTTGAGCGGACCACCGTATGTTTTCGACCAGGGGCCGGTGATCACGGCGGTCCAGGCCTCGGCCGCCATTCCCGGAATTTTCCCGCCCGTGCCCCTGGGCAAAAAACAACTGGTGGACGGCGCCATTACTTCGCTGGTCCCGGTCGCCGAAACCAGAGATCTGGACGCGGACTGCGTGATCGCGGTAGACGTTTCTCCCTTTAAGACGGTTCACCAGCCCTACAAGACGGGCATCGAAATCTGGCTGCGCGCGGACCAGATCACCGGCAAAACCCTGCGGGATGTTCACCTGGTCAACGCCGATGTCACCATCTCGGTCTCGGATCTTGATTTTGAATGGCACGCTTTTCACGAAGCCAAAAATATCATAGCCGCCGGCGTTGCGGCCGCCGAACAGGCGCTGCCGGCCGTGCGGGCCGCCTTGCGCGCCCGTCGCCCCTGGTGGCAACGCTGGTGGCCCTGAGGCTGAGCAAGCGATCAATCATGGAATCGTTCCGCGAATGATCGCTTGCTCAGAGCATTTGAAATTAGAGATTAGAAAGTTGATAAAAATTCAAATGCGGTCTACTCTCGACTTTCGATTTTCAATTATTTAATGAGTTTTAATACCAAAATTGACCAATTACATTGTCACTAAACTTACGCCTTGCCTTGCTGCCTTTCCATGCTATAATGACGCCGTTTTCCAACGTCAGCCCCGGTTTTCCGGCCAATATTTGTCAAGGGAGTGATCTTTAATGAGAAAACCGCTGATCATGGCAATCGTCCTGTTCCTGGCGCTCTTCGCCACCCGGCCCCTCCAGGCCGGAACGTTCGGCACCGCCGGGATTCTGAAATCCGGCCACTTTGCCCTCGGGCTGGAACCCGCCCTGACCTTTTCTCCCGGCAATTTCATCTTTTACGTGCACGGCGGCCTGGGACTGACCCGCAGCATTGACCTGGACCTGAAACTGGGGTTGGCCTCTGATATTTATTTGGGGGGGGAGCTTGAATTTTCGCTTATCCGGGATACGCGGCGGTCGCCCGGCCTTTCCTTCATGGCCGGCGCGCACGGAGCCGCCAACTTTGGGCTGGACGCGAACCTTTTGCTGTCCAACCGGTTTAAGACCTTCAGTTTGTACGGGGCGCTGGACGCGGACATCGAGTTCGTGGAAAGCGTCGGCGGGACCGACATTCTGCTGCCCATGTATCTGGATATCGGCGTGGCCATTCCCATCTCCCGGAAACTGGAGTTTCTTTTGGAAGGCAATATCGCGCTCACCAATGTGGCGGCGAGCGGGCTATCTGGCGGACTGATGATTTATTTCTGATTAGGCAGAAACGATAAAATCCGAAATTCGAATTTCGAAGCACGAAACAAATCCGAATAACCGAAAACGACAAATTCGAAACAAAAGTAAAAGAATATCCTTCTTTTTGAAGTTGCTTTGGTCATTTGAACATTCGAATTTTGAATTTGTTTCGGATTTCGTGCTTAGAATTTCGAATTTACCAACCTCGTCGAACCACCACGCAAAAATCCAAGCGCCATGATAGACATGCCTTCCGCCGCGATTGCCTCTATTTTATCCTTTCCTGAATAAATTGCACCACGGCAATGGCACTCAGGTTTGTGAAGATAAAAATGTTCGCGCCGATGATGATCCAGTCTCCGAGATGCGCCCCGTAGGCGGTCCACAAGGACGCTCCCAACATAAAAGCGCCCAGCGTGCCGTACGCCACCCGCGCCTGCCCGGGCTTGCGCAGTCGTAAAACCAATTGGGGGATGAAGGCGGTGGAGGTCAGGGCCGCGGCACTCAGACCAATGATGGGCCACCAGGTTTCCATTAGCATATCAGAAGGCCTCCCAATTCAGAGCACGTCCAGGCGCGCGCTGTTTCTCTTAAGCCACAACCGGGCCTGTTTGACCCGGCTGCCATGACGGTGCACCAGGCGCCAGTATCTCGGAGAATGGTTCAGTTCCTCCAGATGGGCGAGTTCGTGCACGATCAAATATTCCAGAACATAGTCCGGCGCCATGGCCAACCGCCAGTTGAAATTGAGTTGTCCCTGCTCGGAACAGCTCCCCCAGCGGGATTTTTGACTGCGCACCTTGAAAACAAAGTCCCGCTCGGTGAGTCCCAGGGCCAGGCGGCGAATACGGTTGTCGATGAGCTTCTCGGTTTCCCGGCGGTACCAGTTTTCCAGGATCTGGCGCACGGTGCGGCTGCCGCCGGTTTCCACATAACAGAGCAGATGGGAATCCCGCAGAAAAATTCCGCGGCGAAACGGCGTGGGATTCAGAACCACGAGTTGGAGTTTGTGCCCGCGATGGTACAGAACCGTGCCGGTTCCCAGCCGGTTCGCGGCCTGCTTGGCCGCCAGCCGGTGCAGGCGCCGGTACTGCTCCCGGATCCACTCCGCGTGATCTTCGATCACGCGGAGCACCCGGGCCCGGGAGATCCGGTTCGGGAACGAGACACGGATCTGGCAAGTGGTTTTTTCGCCGCCCACGAACAAATTTAATTGCCGGTCGTCTCCGCCGGCCAGTGTGTGCCAAAACCCTTCCTCGCCGGGCCGCGGCGCCAGGGGTTTCACGCGGATACAGATGTTGCGGTTGCGCGAACCGGGCACCAGTTCGCAAGAATAGATGCGGTCTTGGTGGGCCAGCAGATAGCGACCGGGATCAGCCATTACCCTCCCTCGAAATGGACCGGCCTTCAGTCACCGGACGGTCCTTAGAAAAAAAGGTCCCGTTCCCCGTTTTCCAGGCGCTGGAGCCGCTTCCGGGTTTCCCGCCGGACCGGCTCGCTCAGCTCCCCGAACAGCTTTTCCAGGCAGGCCTCCCCGGACCGGCGGGTCTCCTCCGGGGCATAGTCGAGCAAGTATTCCTCAAAGGTCAGAATCGCGTTGGGCAGGCAATAATTCTTAATCGTGCCCGGTTTGAGCAAGTCC
>JAUXBQ010000305.1 GCA_030619365.1 candidate division FCPU426 bacterium
TGAAATACTTCTGCCAGCCAATCCACCCGCTTGCCGGCATAGTTCTCTTCCGCCATTTTCTCCATCAGGGCATTAAATATATAGGCCTGCAGGCGATAGAGTATACGGCGCAAGCCTGACTCCGGCAGATCGTCATTGAATACCACATATAAAAGCTGGGCCGGCATATGAAACACTTTTGTCTTCCGCCCGTCAGCTTCCCTTTCTTCTATTTTGCCCAGCCGAAATCCATTTCTGATAAATATATTAAACAAATTACCCTTCAGTGGTTGGAATTGAATGTTTTGGATACGGTTTTCCAAAGCCTCTTTTTCCTCAGCCGGCAGGCCATAGCGCAGCTTGAGTGCCTGGGCCCGGGGCGAGTTGTTGACGGTTTCGAGATCAATATTAACCCCGCGACGCAGCGACAGGCTGGTTAGCATCACGACCATAGGACCAAAAATCAAGCCAGAGAGCCGGGAAAGCGGGCTGCCGGAACCCAAGTCACCAGCGGTTAGAATCGCGCGGAAATAATAATGCAACCACAGGCGGCCAGAACCGAAAATTCCTTGCAAAAGCATGGGTATGCCACGCTTTATCGTTAGTGGTTTTTCACGCAGTAATTGGCCGGGTTTGGAGGGGAGGATCTTGTTTAAATGCTTCAGTTCATTTAAAATCAGGTTTTCAGCTTTAGGCTCGGCATCTACGGCTGGCGCCTGCTCGGCGCTTATGCCTTTTGCCGCCGCCACTTCATCAATTAAATTTATAATGAGCTCATCCCGTTTGGCCACCAGACCGTTCACGTTTTCCTCGGCCTCTTGCATATTGTTGTCACTCACTGCCTCGGCATACGCTCTCACGCCGCCACCCGTGCCCGAAAGCCGGATCAAAATCCAATTGATTTTGCCGGTTGTTTCATCCTTTAAATAAATCTTCAAGCCGTCCGTTTTATCAATGCTATCAATTTTATAACCCAACAACTCACCTTGTTTGGTCATGGTTTCTATGCGCCCCAAAATTTCATTCCCTATCTCCAGGCCTTTTTCCCCGGATACCGGCAGAGGAATGCTGGCGGTTTTTGCCTGCGCATAATAACCATATTCATCATAAAGGTCGCTAATGAGCTGGCTAATGGACTTGCCCCTCAAAACGCCCTCGGCCACCATTTCCAGGAAAATCAATTGCGCCAGGGTGCCGTCTTTATCCAAAATATGCCCTCGGCCTTCCTTATCCATGACCGGCCCCAAGGTCAGGCCGCCGCTGCCCGCTTCTCCGGCCAAAGCAATATTCATACCCGGATCTCTCAGGTCATCCTGGAATTCCTTAAATCCTATGCGGGTCATTTCCGCCACTTCGCCTATTTTTGCAAAAATTCCGCTGCCATCCACGCAGGTCTTCATCACGGCCGCACCCTCGCCCCGCACATTTCGGATATAATTAAATAACAGAGCGAGTACCACTCCAAAATTAATGGGCTTGCCCGTCTCATCGGCGAAGAAGAACCGGTCTCCGTCTCCGTCCGTGGCGCCGCCACCCGGCAATTTATTTTGAACCACGCTATCCAGCAGGGGTTGCAGTTGCTCCCACTTCTCCGTATTCGGACCTTTTTCCAAGCCTCCGAAATCAGGCATAGGCTTTTCGCTCATCAATTCGAAGAAATCAGGGTCGATCGCTTCCAGCACCGGCCGCGCCCACGGACCAGCCGCGCCATTTTGCGCATTGTAAATCCAGCGAAGTCCCTTGTCCCTGATCGCCCTGCGAATCAAGCCGAAGTCGATCATCTGGGATACGCGTTGAATGTAATAATCCATCACAGCTTTGTCGTCGATCTCGATATAATTCGGATGTGATTTCAAATCTCCGGCAAAACGCTTGATCCCTTCCCCTTTCGCGATGATCTCATTGGCCCGACTTTGCACAATCTGGTTGATCTCCGGCGACGAAGGCGCGCCTTCCGACTTCCCGCCAGGATTAAATTTGATCCCGTCATCCTGCAGCGGGTTATGCGAAGGCGTGTTATTTATGCCGCCCACGATCACTTCCCGCGCCTTAAGTCCGAATATCTTTTCTCCAAACCGAATCACAAAAGAGACGATCGGCGTTGCCGCCACGCCCGTGAAGGCGTAGACTTTCAAACCATTGGCTATGGCAATGCGCGTCTCTTCCTCCTGGTATTCCCGATTGTTCGGCCGCGGGTCGCCGCCTATCACCAGTATTTTGTCCTGGCCCTCGAATTCCTTGTTGCCGTTCACGTATTCCATTACTCCCTGAGCAATGGCCGCCGCCACGCCCTTATTCAGCTGCTTCCCCCGCTCCCCGCGGTGACCCGAAGTGCCGAATTTCACGCCCTCGAACTCCTCCGGAATTTTATACACGGTTCCGTCGTCCGCCACGACTGTCCTTATTTTGCCAACCGCGGTTTTCAGCATTGCCAAATTTTCCGGATTATCAACGGTTCTCAAGAAAAGGCCCTGCCCTTCTTTGCCATCA
>JAUXBQ010000225.1 GCA_030619365.1 candidate division FCPU426 bacterium
CCCGGAAAAAATATGGCTCCGCTATGTTGTTTATCTCGCAATGATTGCCGTTTATTTCATCCTGCGCTATCAGGCCCTGGGGTACCTGCTTACCGACCCGGGCAGCAAGTACCCCTTGACCGGTTGGGTATGGTTTCTGAATCTGGTCCAGGTCGTCGCTCAATATACCTGGTACCTGGTTTTTCCGCCCGCCTACAGCGGATTTCACGTCTTTCATCCAATCCAGCATTTCTGGGAGAGCCGGAGCCTGGCGTCCTTCGGTCTGCTGGCGCTGGCCGTTGGGCTGGGCGTGGTAATCCACTTGAAAGCCAGACGCCTGCTGTTCTGGTTTTTCTGGACGTTCATCACCCTGCTGCCTTTCCTGCATTTCCCGGCCCTGGGCGATAACCTCGTGGTGGAGCGGTACCTCTACCTGCCCTCGCTCGGCGCGAGCGTGCTGCTGGCCGCTGCCCTGGCTTCTCTCTGGCAGTCTTCCCGGCCGCATCTGGTGCGCTGGACAGCCGGTGGTTTGGCAAGCTTGCTATTATTAGGCTGGGCGGGCATGTCTTGGTCGCGCGCCGGGTACTGGAAAAGCGATCTTACGTTTTACCAACAGAGTCTGCGGCAGGATCCGGACGCGTATCATTTCTACAACCAGCTGGCTTACGATTATTACCAGCGGGGGGAAAAGGAACGCGCCTGGGAGATGTTCAACAGCCTGGACCGGGTGTATCCCGGGGAGCGCCCGCCCGCGGGCGGCATTTCCCCGGAACAGGTCCTCGCTTTGCCGGACCAGCACCGGAGCTTTCGGCGCGCCTTTTTCGACGCCAAAACCAAGGCGGCCGCTTTTCTCTTTCAGGAAGGCGCCTACGAGCGGGCGGCCGAACGCTATTTGGAACTTATCTCGCTTTTTCCAGACCGTCCCCAATATTTATTCTATTTGGGCCTTTGCCGTGAGAAGACCGGCCAGTTACAGCAGGCTCGCGAAGCCTTTCAACACGTACTGCGGCTAAACCCGTATCATGCCGAGGCCCAGCAGTGTCTGGACCGCGTAAAGTCCCCGGCAGACCGAGACTCCGAGGCGCTCTGCGAGGAAGCCCGCCTGCTGGCTGAACAAAAAAAATATCCGGCGGCCATCCGGATCCTGCGCCAGGCAGCCCGACTGTCGCCGGGAAATCCCAGGCCCCATCACTATCTTTTTAATATTTACTGGATGACCGGCCAACCGGAGAAGGCGCGGACCGCGATACACCGCGCCCTGCAGCTTGACCCGGAGAACCAGTTGTTTCAGCATAATTATCAGAGCCTGGGAACACCCTAGCCGGGCCAGATACCCGGCTGGTGGATTTTCCGGCCAACGGTAATAGTGTCTAAGAATCAGCCGGGCCCGCTGGGCCCCGGCATTTCACGGCCCTGAGAGGTTGAGATGAATGATGACAACCAAGCCGGACGGAGAGAGCAGATCAGGGAAGGTCTGAAAAAAATCTTTTCCGGCCTGACCCGCATTGCTTTAATGGCCATTCTGCTTTATCTCGTCTTTAAATATTTCGTGAAATAAACCGGCCGCACCGGGATGTCTGCCAGCCGGGGATCCCTACTGCCCAGGCAGATTTCAGGTGAATCCGGGGTCAGCTTGCGCTAAGATAAAAACATGGCTGATACACGTGGAGCAACAGACCCGGCCTGGCTACGGGAATTTTTCACCTATCTGCGCGCGGAAAAAGGATTGTCAGCGCTCACCCTGGAAGCCTACCGGGCGGATATCCTCAAGTATCTGGCCTATTTAAAATCCCGGCGCTTGGCGTTCAATCCGCGCCGGCCACCGGAACGCCAGGTCATTCAGCAATTTCTCGCCACTTTGCAGCAGCAGGCCAGGGCCTCGGCAACCATTGTTCGGCTCCTGGTCTCGTTGCGGGGCTTGCATCGTTTCCTGAAAAGCGAGGATATTTCCGGATCTGATCCTACCGAGGATTTTGAGTCGTATAAGCTATGGAAAAAGCTGCCCGACGTGCTCAGTATCCAGGAAGTCGAACGCCTGCTCAGGACGCCGGACTTGGAAGCCAAGCAGGGCCTGCGCGACCGGGCCATGCTGGAGTTGCTTTACGCCACCGGACTCAGGGTTTCAGAACTGGTGGGCCTGCGGCCCGAACAAGTCAATTGGGACGAAAGCTACCTGATCGTGCAGGGCAAAGGCCGGCGCGAGCGCCTGGTGCCGATCGGCACCGCGGCCCTGGCTATTACCCGCCGCTATCTGAGAGCCCGGGGGCTTCGGCCCGCGGGAATCCCGCTGTTCCTCTCCCGGGGCGAACGTGGTTTCTCCCGCGTGGGATTCTGGAAGGTCATCCGCCGCTATGCACAGCAGGCCGGCCTGAGTAAAAAAATATCACCGCATACCCTGCGCCATTCTTTTGCCACGCATTTACTGGCCGGCGGAGCGGACCTCCGCCTGGTCCAGGAAATGCTGGGACACGTGGACATCGGCACCACCCAGATCTACACGCACGTTGACCGCAGGCGTTTGCAGCAGGTGCACAAACAATTTCACCCCCGGCCCTAGGGAAGCGCGGGTTCAGACCGAATTTCTACCGTTGACGTACTATTTCAGGTTTTGTTACATTCTTGTCCAAATTAAAGAACATGATCCACAGATGACACAGATTTTCACAGATTAAAAAGGCAAAAGCAGTAAAGCTTAAAAGATTTTAAAAAAGAACTTATCTGTGTAATCCGTGTAATCTGTGGATAAGGCTTTTGAATTTGAGCTTTTTGGTATTCGGTTTTTATCAATTTGGACAGCATTGGTTTTGTTACACTTTTTATTCAAGTTTGTAGAAAGCAGGCGCTCACTATGTTGATAAAGAAAATGTTACTCTGCCAGGTCATAGTGCTGGTTGCGGCCTGCTGGTTACCGGGTAGCCTGGCGGCCGAACCGCCCGGATCCGGAGCGGTGGCCTATATTTGCCTCGCGGATAAAGTCGGGTTTGCAGATCTGCAGAAAGCTGGTCCGGGCAACACTTATATAGTCGCCTACCAGGGCGTGGCCCTGCTTGACCGCAACACGGAGCATCCGATCCTCATGACCCAGTGCTATAATCTGAAGCTCAAGAAACTGGTGAAGGGTTATTTCAATTGGAACCAGGTGATAGGGATCCAGATCCTGGACCCGAAAATCGCCCTATGAGATTTCTTCGTTGCTCTCTTTTTCCACCCTACTGAACTTTACCCTCTCCCTGCCAGGTGCATAGACCGGGGAAGGTGTAAGCCGTTTTTCTTCCTTCCAGCTTGCTTTTTGAGGATAAAGGGCGTATAGTTGTTGTAATTATTGTGCTTCCTGCCTTATGCCTGCGAAACCTCCGACGCTCAATGTCTTACCTAAGGAGCAAAATCGATGAAAACACGGATATCCTGGTATTTGTTGATTATATTCCTGGGCCTGGCCAGCGTGCATCCTTTTCTAGTTTCGTGTTTTTTCAATCCCGTGGAACCGAAACCCGTGCCCACGGCCACGCCCCGGGCGACGTATACACCCACACCGGTCCCAACCAGCCAACCGGCCGCTACCGCAACCCCGGTCTCGACCCCGGTGATCGTTGATTATCAGAATTTCGAGGTCGGCAACGGAACCCCTGGCCTTTATTTCGATTTTTGGAACAACAGCACACCGTTTTTCACTGAAGTCGCCTATGGCGGCACGCGGGCCATGCAAGTCATGTTTACCGGTGCGCTGGCCCCGGGAGGTTCGGTCGCGGTCAATCCCATGACGGATCCCTACGATTTTACCGGGGCTTCGGTGGTCCTGGCCTGGGTGAATGATCCCGGAGCCGGAAAACCCATCAGCCTCATGATCCAGGATGGCAACGAAAACGCGGCCACGGCCTGGTCTGATCAGATGACACAGACCGGCCAATGGACTCAGTTGACTTGGCAGTTATCCTCCTATGGCGGAGTGGATTTGACGCAAACCATGAACGTGATCTTTTCGACGACCGAATCCAACACGGTTTTGTTCGACGAAATCAGTAAACAATAGACCACGGGTTTCAGCTTGCTCCTCGCCCGCGTCACCTGCCTGATTAGCAGCCTCTGCCGGCTAACC
>JAUXBQ010000312.1 GCA_030619365.1 candidate division FCPU426 bacterium
CTCCACTTTTCGGCTTTAAAAGTGTATTTCCCCTGGGATATCTCCCTTGTTTTCTTAATGATTCTGCCTGTACACCTTCATTTTAATCCTTTTTTGCCCTTCACCGGGTATTCGCTGCTAGTCCAATTTTTAGTAAATGGTCGCTTGATGATGGATTTGATTTCAAGATAGGCTCCAGAGTCTGCTGCTTTAGTCCTGCTCCTGAATCTCCCCGCTTTCTTCCTGCTCACTCCGTTCTCCTGTCCTCTGCATGCTAATTTTATCCTAAATTACCTTTACAGCTCGTTTAGGATGTCTTGGTCAGGCATATTTTCTTAAACTTTCTGCGGGACTACCAGCCTTTCCTAAATATCATTATTTTATAATAGTTTTCGATAAAGGTTTTACTGGGTGTTACACTTCAATTATTTCCATTTTACACTGGATTCAGATGATTTCCCTCAATGAGGGCGGTTACTCTGCGCGAGATAATAGATTTAATAAAAAATTAATTCTTTTTTTCCTTTAATGCCTTTAATACCCATGACTATAAAATTAAATCGGTTTAGCTGAAAAACCTCTTTTTTCTTTAATTTACTGGACTTTAGCAAATTACATGTTGCCATATGCGATAGCCGACAAGGCAGGTGGTGCTCTAAATGAGGCAAAAACCGCTTTTTGCTAAAGATGACCGGCCTCAGCGAGTGCTCAAGTCCAACGCCATGATGGGTGTGATTGAAATCCGGCCGGATGCCAAAGGGGCCTGTCCGTGAATGAGGTGGAGCCCCAGCATTACCTAGCCTCGCTGCGCCGGAGAGCGCCCGAACCCCCGTTCCCATCCTGAAAGTTTGTCCACGGCTGTCTCGCCATCAGCAAGCGCGTGTTTTAAAAGGATTGGCTGACAAAAGGGGTTTTTAAAATATTCAGGAAACGTTGCAAGGATATCTGCGCGCTTTTCAAGCCTACTAATTTATTTTAATTCATTTCATTTTTTGGATTTCAGCTTTTGCGCCTTCCTCGATCTCGCCGCTGGTTTCCGTCACCGTCGCGGTTCAGCTTGGTTTCGAATTTCGAATTTATTTGTTATTTGTTATCTATTAAATGCGTTTTTGCTTGTTGTTCTTTCATCCGCTGATGTTCTCTGAATTTCTTCTCGGAAGTTTCCTGCTGTTGATCCCGCGAATATTCCGGGCATAGTTTTATGTCATTCAAAAGCATTTTGCTATGTTCAATATCAACCGGATCTGTACGCAGGCGCAAAGTCATAGTCGGAACCTGTTCCAGTAGGGCTTTGCCGGCGGCAATATCCTCGTCTTTTTTCTGCCACAGGCCACGGGTGATTAAGCTGACGCCATATTCCTTGGTGATTTCGATTCTCGTATCAATTTCATGCGCCAAACGGCAGTATTCCACGGATTTGTCAATATCGCCGTTGATGCCGAAAATCAGCGCAAGCAGGAAAAACGACGGACACAAGCGATAATAAGAACCCAAAGCCACGTGCGCGGAAGCATGCAGATTCTCGCCGTTGGGAGTCACATATTCTGATTTGCATTCCTTGGCAAACAGCCAATCTTTTTCAATACCCTTGGCCATGAACAGGCTGTAGATAATCCCATTGGTGGTGGAAAGCCGCGCCCGGGCCAGACCTCTGAAAAAGTAACATTCCCCTTTTCCCGGGGCATGTTTTATGCCCTGCTCAGCGATTTCTTCCATCTTTAGATACAATTTTGCTTTTTCTTTTTTCTGTTCCGGGATCTGCACTTTCAACTGCTCTCCCAGTTCATAGTAGTTTAAGCATATAATGGCTCTGACCAGATAATCTTCGGGTTTATATTTCAGGGCTTTTTCACAGTATTGGATGGATTCTTCGAAACTGAATTCGCCTAAATTCTTGTCAGCCAGGCGGAAATAGTAATCATATTGCTGTTCAGGCGTCAGGTACTGAGATTCTATGGCAGGGGCAGGTTTGACAACCTGCTCGGCTTTTTCTTTTTCCTGGGCAAGGCCTGAATTGGCGAATACCAACATAATCGTCATGGCTCCGCACAGTGTTCTGAGTAAATATGCTTTTTTCATAATCCGTCCCCCCGGCTGGATTTTACTTGCTCTTGGACCTAACAGGTTTAATCAATTGGATGACAAAAGGCCAGTAAATATTCCATAAATAATTAAGATTATAAAACCTCAAGACACATACTTAAGTCTCCCTAATAAAAAAATACGCTTGATCAGAATGGATTAAATATGGTGTCCTC
>JAUXBQ010000331.1 GCA_030619365.1 candidate division FCPU426 bacterium
GACTGCCAAAGCCCGGAATATCGGCCGCCAGGTCCGAGCCCACGACCCAATGTCCGATGGGTGTCAGGGTATTGCCGTTTCCCAGGTCCGCGATCCCGGCTGATTCCGGGTCCTCCTCTCGCACCAGGGAGCCGGCCAGCCTCAGCCAGGAAAGCGGCTTGCCCCACACGCGTCCCGCGTACAGGCTGCGCGGAAAAACCGTCTGCCTGGACTCGTACACCACCTCGACCAGGGTCACGTTGTCGATGACCTGCCGCAGAAAGCTGATCTGGCCGCTGATGAAGTCAATGGTATAGTCGCGGCCGCGTTCCTGCGGCGCTTTGTTGACCAGCACGGTCTCGGATTCAAATACCACGGGCGCCTGGCTGAGATAATACGGCCCCTGCGTGCGGTTGCCAAAGAAGCGCTCGTATTGCGCCAAGCCCTTGGAAGCGCCGGCCAGAGCCGTGCCGCCGACTCTCTCAAAATCCGCCTGGAACCGGCCGCCGGACAGGTTGCGGCCCGCCAGCAGAAATTCGGTGTCCGGCAGGGAGGCCGAGAAATCCCCCAGAAAGAGTTCCATCTCTTCGGTGGCCAGGGTGAGGGCGTATTTGTTTTCGAGCGCCTGGTCGGACTGGTAGAACTCGCCGTTGACTTTGACCGTGTTTTCGATCTGGCCGGACAGTGTCAGGTTCAGGGATTCCTGGCGCGTAAAGCCCGAGGAAAAATAAAGTGGCGAGACTCCGCCCCGGTATTCGCGATAGCGGAAGTTAATGCTCTTGCGGCCCGAGAACTTCAGATCCGAAGCGGTCACAGTGTCGCTTTTGGGGTCCACCAGAGGCACGCGGACCAGTTCCCC
Organism: candidate division FCPU426 bacterium; assembly: GCA_030619365.1. Taxonomy (GTDB): domain Bacteria; phylum Oederibacteriota; class JAAXVQ01; order JAAXVQ01; family JAUVAV01; genus JAUXBQ01. The sequence continues at coordinate 839 of JAUXBQ010000331.1, forward strand.
GGCCGGAGGCGTAACCGCGGCCGGCAGGCCTTCGGCCGGCGGGGGCACGTCCACCATTGCGGCGCCCATTTCAGCTTCGCGGCGGATATCCGCGATCTCCTGCACGTCGCGTGCTTCGCGGATGCGGTCCAGGACTTCGGGGCTGGGAACGATGAGCCGGTCGCCGGGAAAGATCAGGTCCGGGTTTTCAATATAGTTGTACTTGAGCAGCTCCGGCCACTGGAAGGGGTCTTTGAGCACCCACTTGGCAATGTCCCACAATGTATCCCCGGGACGGATGGTGTAGGAGAAGAGGACTTTCTCGTGCGTTTCGGCCACGGGCGTAGTGCCCACGGCCTCGAGCAGCGCCGCATCACCCGGCAGCGCACGCCCCAGCACCAATACCGGAAGCCCAGCCCAACACAGCAGCAAGATGGTTAGTGTCTTTTTATTCATCAGTCGCGAAGCGAGAACATCCCTTCTGAAAAGTCGAAATCCTAATATCTAAATCCGAAACAATAACCAAAATCCGAATGTTCAAATGGCCAAAACAATTCCAAGCAAGATCAACATCTCATCCACGGATTACACAGATTACACAGATTTGAAAAGCATTAAAATCCTTTTAGGGTTTTTATTTTTTATGCCTAATCTGTGTAATCTGTGGATAGTCTTTTGCCTTTGATTCGGATTTTGAATTTCGATCATTCTAATTTGTTTAGTATTTCGATATTCGGATTTAGGATTTTTATTTTGTATTTCAATATTCTATTATTCCCCGTGTCCGCCACGTACAGATGCCCCGCGGCGTCCAGGGCCAGCCCGGACGGTTCCCGCATTTCTGGCGCTGATATTTCCCGCACCCACTTTCCCCGGGCATCGAAAACAGCCACGCGGTGGTTGCCCGTGTCCGCCACGAATATGAGACCGCCGGATGACACGGCCAGGCCCCGGGGTTCCAGCAATTTCCCGGGCCCATGGCCCTTTTGTCCAAATACTGCGATGAAGTCCCCTTGCTCGGTCAAAC
>JAUXBQ010000010.1 GCA_030619365.1 candidate division FCPU426 bacterium
AATCGGGGTCATGTTCGGCAACCCGGAAACCACGCCCGGCGGCCGGGCCCTTAAATTTTACGCCAGCCTCCGCCTGGACATTCGCCGGATCGAATCGATCAAACAAGGCCAAGAACTGATCGGCAATCGGGTCAAGGTAAAAGTGGTCAAGAACAAGGTAGCCCCGCCCTTCGGGCTCGCTCATTTCGACATTATGTTCGGAGAGGGGATCTCCAAAGAAGGTGATTTGATCGACCTGGGCGTCACGCACGACCTGGTCGAAAAATCCGGGTCTTGGTTTGCGTATGATGGACAGCGGATTGGCCAGGGCCGGGAAGCAGCCAAGGCTTTTCTCCGCGAAAATCAGGCGCTCGCCCAGGCCCTCGAAACCAAACTCCGCGAAAAGCTTATGCCGTCCGCGACCGATGAACCGGAACACGGCGGGAACGGACAACCCGAGCAGCCGGCCCGGGAAACCGAGACCCGGAGCCGGGCAGAGCGCCGCTAGCCCGTGTTCGGCCAGCCGGGCCTTGAATTCAGCGAATAAAGTAGGTGCGCGCCATGGCTAAATCATCTCCCGGAAAATCCCGTTTTTGGCAATGGGTCCTGGTCAGTGCCTTGGCCCTGGCCGTGCTGTTCGTCGGCGCTTTGCTCATCGTTCCGCGCCTGCTCCCCTGGGACAAAATCAAACAACAGGCCGAGGAGAAGATTTCCGCCACCCTGCACCACCAAGTGAGCCTGGGCGAGATCGGCTTCAACCTGTTCCGCGGCATCAAGGTCCAGGACATCCGGGTGGCCAACGCCCCGGGCTTTTCGGAAACGCCTCTCCTGACGGATGAATCCGCCAGCCTCCAGTACCGTTTACTTCCGCTGCTCTTCGGCCAGGTCATGATTAAGGCCGTGGTTTTGGAAAAACCGCAACTGCTCATTGAGCGCGCCGCGGACGGAACCTTTAATTTTTCCGACATGCTGCCCCAACCCCAGTCCGAACCCGGGCAAACCCCGGAGAAAAAACGGAAACTGCCGGCCAAGTTGCCGCTGGAACTGTTGGTGTCCGAATTCGCGGTGAACCAGGCGACCTTGGTGTACCGCGACCTGGGCAGCCGGCAGGAATACCGGGTGGAAGGGTTGAACGTCAAAGTCAGAAACCTGACCCTGGCCGGTGTCACGCCCGTGACAGTCGAGGTGGGCGCGGATGTGAAAGCCCTGGGACAGACCTATCCGGTAAGCCTGGAGGCCAAGTGGCGGTTCAATTACGCCCAGGGGCTGTTTCATTTGGACCGCGTGGTGGCGGCCCTGCCCGGCGTGAAGCTGGAAGCCGCCGGCAAAGTGGAACAGGTGTTGACCGAGCCGGCGCTGCTCATCTCGGGCAAGGCCGACGTGGACTTCGGCCTGGTCTGGAAAAAGCTGTTGCCGCCCGATGTCCGAAAAAAAATGCCCGCGGATTTGAAAATAAGTGGTACAGCCCTGGCGACCTTTAACGCCCGCGGCCCGGCCAAAAAACCGGACCAACTGCAGGTGGACATCGAGAATACGGTTGAACTCAGCCTGGGCGTCCTGGGACTCGAAATTCCCCTTGCGGTTTCCGGGACCATGGAACTGAAGGAAACCCGGGCCCAGCTTGCCCAGACCGTCACGCTACCCGGGGTCAAAGCCCAAGCCCGGGCGACACTGGCCGACCTGTTCGGCGAGCGGCGCGTTTCCGCCTCTGTGGACAGCGAGGTCGACCTGGCGGAAGCCACGAAGAATCTGATTCCCCCGGGGATCCTAAAAAAAATGTCCGGCTTAAAAAGCGGCGGGAGCTTGACATTCCAGGCCACGGTCAAAGGCCTGGCGGCCCAGCCGGACCAGCTCTCCCTCTCTGGACACTTGGCAGCCGACGAGGTTTCGCTCAGTTATCAGGAGCAGGACCTGCTGCGGGGACTCAGCACGCAACTGGATTTTCAGTCCGATCAGATCAAGGTGAAACAATTGAAGACCGACCTGGCCGGACAACCCCTGACCGCCAGTTTCCAGGCCAACGGCTTCGACCTCCGCCGGCCGGAATCCCTGAAACCGGACAATCTCAAGGCCAACGTCAAATGGTCTTTAGCATCCAAGATGCTGGATCTGGACGCCTTCCTGGCCCTGGTCTCAAATAAAAAGGAAAAAAAGGTAAAAGCCGGGACCCCACCCGCGGCCACGGTATCCGACCGCCCGGAGCCGGACGTCCGGGCCATGATTCCAGCCGGTCTGGTCATGACCGGGCAGGCAACCCTGGGCGGAATCAAATTCGGGAAAGTGAAGCTGGGCCGGCTTAAGTTTTCGCTGGTACAAAAAAAACGCATTCTCACGACGACCAGCAACCTGCGGGGCTACCAAGGCAAACTGAGCAACACCACCCGGCTGGATTTTACCAAGCGGCTCCTGAGTTACCGCGTAGGGACCGAAGTCAAGGGTGTGGACCTGGAGCCGCTGCTCAACGACGTGGTGGACACGTTCGTGGCTGCCAAATTGAAAAAACCGGAACTGATCGCCGAACTCAAGGACAAATTTGTTGGAAAACTCACGGGAACCATGAATCTGTCGGGCCGGGGAATGCGTACGGCCCAGGCCATGCCCAACCTGACGGGACAGGGCAAGTACGTGCTCAAAGCCGGCCGCCTGCGGAAGTTCGCTTTTCAAGACCAGCTGGCCGGCTGGTTCGGTACGGACAAACTGCGCCAGGATATCCCCTTTGACCATACCGAGCTGGAGTTTACCCTGGGCCAGGAGCGGGTGAACGTTAAAAAATTCGTCCTGGAATCGGGCGTCCGGGGAGAAAGCGGGGACATCCGGATGACCGCCAAGGGACAAATGACCTTCAAAGCCGACTTTAAAAATTTCAAGCTGCGCCCCCGCCTGAATCCGCGCGCGGCCCAAACCCTGTCCCCGCAATTCCGCCAGTACTCCGAGGTGTTGAAGGACGACCGCGGTTGGGTGACGATTCCGGTGGTGATGAACGGCCCGGTGAAAAAGCCCGACGTGCAGCCGGACTGGAATTGGATCAAGAATCAATTTGGCGCCTACGCGAAGAAGAAAACCCAGGCGGCGGCCAAAGCGGCGGAAAAGAAGGCCAAGGCTTTCGTGGACAAGCAAAAAGGCAAGTCAGCCGACGAGATTAAAAAGAACGCCAGCGAGGAATTGGAAAAAGCCAAGGAAAAACTCAAGAACCTGAATCTCCGGAATTTATTCAAATAAATAGTTGCCTTCATGTATATCCCAAGGAGTTCAACCGGATGAAAGCAATGGTCATGGCAGGCGGATTCGGGACGCGCCTGCGCCCGCTCACCTGCAATATTCCCAAACCCATGGTCCCCATGGTCAACCGTCCGCTGCTGGAGCACATTTTTAAATTGCTCAAGCAGCACGGATTCACGGAATTGGTGGTGGCCCTCTATTTTCAACCCGAAGTCATACAGGATTATTTCCGGGACGGCTCGGACTGGGGGCTGCGGATTTCCTACCTGCTGCCTGATTCCGATCTGGGAACGGCGGGCTGCGTCAAAAAAGCCGCGGAGCTGCTCGGGCGGGAAACGTTTCTGGTAATCTCCGGGGACGTGCTCACGGACATCAACCTCTCGGCGGCGGTCAGCTACCACCGGGAGAAAAAATCCCAGGCCACCATTGTGCTCAGTCGCGCGGAGAATCCCCTGACCTTCGGCGTGGTGATCACGCGGGAGGACGGCGGCATTGCGCGCTTTCTGGAAAAGCCGAGCTGGGGGGAGGTTTTTTCGGATACCATCAACACCGGCATCTACATCCTGGAGCCGGAAACGCTGGACCGGATTCCGGAAAACAAAGAATACGACTTCAGCAAACAACTTTTCCCGGAGATATTGGAGGCCCAGGCCCCGCTTTACGGTTATATCGCGGAGCAGGCTTACTGGAAAGATGTGGGCAACCTGACCGAATACCGGCAGGCCCATCAGGACGCCATCCGCGCGGGCGAGCGGCTGGCCCAACCGGGCCAGGGCGAGCGGGTAGGTGGCAATTGGATCGGCGCAGGCTGCTTGATCGATCCCACGGCCGAACTGCAGGAAGGCGTGATCTTAGGGCACCACTGCTGGATCGGGCCCCACGTGAGGATCTCCAATTCCGTGCTGGGAAACGACTGCCGGGTGGGTGAGAGCTCCAAGATCATCGGCTCGGTCATTTGGAGCAACGTCTCCATCGGGAACGACGCAAATTTGAAGGAAGTCACAATTGGGAACGATTGCCGCATCGGCGCGCGGACCTACGTCGGGGTGGGCGCGGTGGTCGCGGACCATTGCGAGATCGGCGAGGACGCCACGGTCAAGGCCGGGGTGAAAGTATGGCCCTACAAGGTTATTGAGGACGGCACCACCCTGTCCACCTCCCTGATCTGGGGCGAACGCTGGTCCAAGCACATTTTCGACGCCTACGGCGTATCCGGACTGGGGAACATCGAAATCACGCCCGAATTCGCGGCCAAGCTGGGCGCGGCTTACGGCGCCTCGCTGCGCAAAGGGGAATTCGTGCTCTCCAGCCGCGACAACCACAAAAGCTCGCGAATCATCGACCGCGCCATTATGACCGGCCTGGCCTCGGTCGGCGTGAACGTCTACGACCTGCGCGTGGTGCCGGTCCCGGTGGCGCGCTACGCGATCCGTTCGCTAAAAGTCGCCGGTGGTTTTCACGTCCGAAAATCCCCCTACAACCCCAATATCATGGACATCAAATTTTTCGATTTTCAAGGTAAGGAACTCTCCAGCGCCAAGGAGAAAGGCGTGGAAAACCTTTTTTTTCGGGAGGATTTTTCCCGGGCCGACATGGAACAGACCGGCGAGATCATGTTTCCCCCGCGCGCCCTGGAATACTACCAGGAAGGCTTCGCCCAAACCCTGGACCAGGAACGCATCCGGCAGGCGCGCTTTAAAATCGTCATCGACTACGCCTGGGGCAGCGCGGTGGGCATCTTTCCGCAGGTTTTAGGGGACCTGCAATGCGAAGTGGTAGCCCTGAATTCCTATCCCGACGGCACGCGCCTGACCCGCTCGCCCGAGGAGCTGGATCAATCCATGAAACGCCTGGCCGGCATCGTAGGCACTCTCCAGGCGCACGTAGGGGTCATGATAGACGCCGGGGCCCAAAAAATATTCATTGCCGACAACCAAGGCCGGGTCCTGGACGGCGACCGCGCCCTGGCGCTGATGGCGCTGCTGGTCATGCGGGCCAAGCCCGGCAGCCGGATCGGCATCCCGATATCCGCCACGCGCGTGATCGACGAGCTGGCCGAAAAATATCAGGGGAAAATCGTCCGCTTGAAGACCCAGTACAACGCCATGCTGGAAGCCGCGGCGCAGAGCCAGTTGGATTTCGTGGGCGAGACCAAGGGCGGGTACGTCTTTCCCCAGTTCCAGCCGGCTTTTGACGCCATGATGGCCACGGCCAAGCTTCTGGAACTGACGGCCAGGGCCGGCGAGCCCTTGTCCGCGCTCATAGACGACATTCCGTCCATTCACCTGGTGCGGACGCAGGTGGCCTGCGCCTGGGAGAAGAAGGGCACCATTATGCGAAGGCTTATTGAGCACACCCGCCACGAGCAGGTGGAACTGTTGGACGGCGTGAAAATATGGCACGGTAAGGCTTGGGTGCTCATCATTCCGGATGCGGACAAGCCCGTCTTCCACGTCAACGCCGAGGGCGCCACCCAGGATCAGTCCCAACAGCTGACCCGTCGTTATTCCCAGATGATTCAGGAATGGCAAGCCTGACCCCTGCGCACTGGCGACGGACAGGCGGAACGTGAGGAGGAACTTGATGTCTGCAATTCATTTTGGCACCTCAGGTTGGCGAGACATCATCGCGGACGGATTCACTTTTACCGGCGTGACCGCGGTCACCCGGGCCGTGGCCCGCTATCTGAAAGCGCGGGGCCAGGCCCGGCGGGGCGTGTTGGTCGGGCATGATCCCCGGTTCCTGGCCGAGCGGTTTACCCGGTTGGCCGCCACCGTCCTTAGCGAAGAGGGAATCACCGTGCGCCAGGTGGAACAGGCCGCGCCGACCCCGGCTCTGTCCGCCGCGGTCCTGGATTTGAAACTCGCGGGATGTATAAATTTCACGGCCAGCCATAACCCGGCCGAGTACCAGGGATTTAAATGGTCCAACGCCCAGGGCAGCCCTGCCACCCTGGAGGAAGTCGCGCCCATTGAACGGGAGGCCAACCGGCTGCTCGCCAAAAACGGTGGCCAGGCGCCGCGCGGCGTACGCCGCGGGAAGATACTGGCCTTTGATCCCAAACCCGGATATTTCACCCGCCTGAGAAAAATGCTGCCCCTCCCGGTGCTGCGGCGCGCGCGCCTGGCGGTGGTGGCCGACCCGCTGTACGGCGCCGGCCGCGGTTACCTGGACGAAGCCCTGCGCCTGGCCGGTTGCCGGGTCTACGTGCTGCACGATTCTCGGGACGCGTTGTTCGGCGGGCATCCGCCCGAACCAGACGCCGAGCGCCTGGCCGAGGCCACGGAGCTTATGCTCAAACAGCGGGCCTGCCTGGCCCTGGGCACGGACGGCGATGCCGACCGCTTCGGGGTGGTGGACCGCGATGGCACCTACCTCACGCCGAACGAGGTGCTGGCCCTGACCGTATATCTCCTGGTCCGCCACCGGGGCTGGCAGGGGCGCGTGGTCCGGTCGGTGGTCACCAGCCATTTCGTGGACGCCGTGGCCGGCCATTACGGACTGCCGGTGCAGGTTACGCCCGTGGGTTTTAAATACATCGGGGAGAGCATGTCGCGGGGAGGATTCCTGGTCGGCGGCGAAGAGAGCGGCGGCCTGACCATCGCGGGCCACGTGCCGGAAAAAGACGGCGTGCTGGCCTGCTTACTCATGACGGAATTGGTGGCGCGCGAGCGCCGGAGTCTGCGGGCGGTCCTGAACGACCTGTACCAACAAGTCGGGCGGGTGTACACGGGGCGCATCAACGTTACCCTATCCGCTCGGTCAGGCGGTGGCCGCCTGCGACGGGCGTTGGGCCGTTTTCACCCGCAGCGGCTGGCCGGGCATAAGGTCGCATCCCTGGACCGGCTGGACGGGTATAAATTCATTCTGGACAACGGCGACTGGATGGGCATCCGCTTGTCCGGAACCGAACCCGTGGCGCGTCTGTACCTGGAAGCGGGCAGCCGCCAGGACCTGAACCGCCTGGCCGCGGAAGGACGGAAATTGCTTGAAACCATCTAAACTGGGCCAAACGCCCGTGGTCCGGACCATATTGCCGAACGGGCTGACCATTGTGGTGAAATCTTTGCCGCACCTGGCTTCCGTGTCCGTGGGGCTCAGTGTCGACATCGGCTCCCGGGACGAACAACCGCACGAATCGGGGCTAAGCCACCTCATCGAGCACATGGTTTTTCAGGGCACGCGGCGGCGGAGTACACGCGAGCTATCCAGGGTCATCAGCGCCGTGGGCGGAAATCTGGACGCCTGCACCGGACGTGAGAGCACGGCGTACTACGCCAAGGTTCCCAGCCGGTATTTTCACCTGGCCCTGGACGTGTTGTCCGACATGCTGAGGGCCGCGCGTTTCCAGCCGGCCAAGCTGAAAAAAGAAAAACAAGTGATCCTGGAAGAGATCCGGATGTACGAAGATACGCCGGACGAGTACGCGCACGATTTATTCTTTCAAGCGCTCTGGCCCAAGCATCCGCTGGGCCGTTCGATCCTGGGCACGCGCGAGACGCTCCTGAATCTAAAGCGTCCCCAGGTCATGGATTTCCTGCAGCGCCATTACCATCCCGGCCGGATTATTCTGGCCGTGGCCGGCAATATTCAGCCCGCGACCGTGGTGCAGGCGGCCCGGCAATATTTGGGAAGCATGCCGCTGGCGAAGCGTTCCGGAACCGAAGCGCCCCCGGCGCGCTGGTTGGGCGGCCGCCATCTCCTGAGACGCCGGAAACTGGAACAGGTTCATCTCTGCTTAGGCGTGGGTGGTTTGCCGTACACCCATAAACAACGCTGGGTCGCCCTGGCGCTCTCAAATATTATGGGCGGAGGGCCCAACTCGCGGTTGTTTTATGAAGTGCGGGAGCAGCGCGCCCTGGTCTACACCATTTACTCATTCATGGATTTTTACCGGGATACCGGGCTGGCGGGTCTGTATCTGGCCTGCCATCCCCGGAAAGCGCGCCGGGCCGTCCGGCTGGTCCGGGACATTCTTTATAGGCTGACGACCCGGCCGATTACAGACCAGGAACTGCGGGACGTGCGCGAGCAAATGTGTGGCAATTATCTCATCTCGCTCGAGACTTCATCCACCCACATGTGGAACATGATTCAGCACGAAATGTATCTCCACCGTCATCCCAAGCAAAAAGCGATATTAAAATCCATCATGCAGATCACCAAGTCCGACATTCTTTCCCTGGCGCGATCTTTTTTCCAGCGCGCGCCCGTGGCGTCCGCGATCATCGGTCCGGTGCCGAACAAGCTGCGTGAGGACCTTCAGGCCTGGGAGAACGAAAAATAGAAATAATGAGTAAAGCGGAGATAAGGCGAGAAAAAAAGTGTTTGAGAAGCATAACGGCCATTTTTGACTATTTTAAGATAAATGCCCCCCCTTAAATATTTGACTACCTGGAGATATTTTGATAACTATATGGTGTATCTATTAGCTCTAGGTACACATTATATTGAGAAGGGGGATTTTGAAATAATGGCAACCAAGAAGAAAGCGAAGAAAGTGGCCAAGAAAAAAGTCGCGAAGAAGAAAAAATAACTTCCGATCCCAAGTATTAATACATAAAACAACGTAGAGCGTTTACTTGACGCTCTACGTTGTTTTATTTGTTGTGGTTTTATTTTTCATATGCGCCCGGAGGATCGCTCCTCCGGGTTTTTATCGTGCGAAGGCGCGGTCGGAGGGGATTCCACGGCTGCGTTGGATCCCTTCCGAGTTTTTCATTGGCCTTACCCCGGCGGTTTGCTATAATGCCAAAAAATAAAGGAAAGATGGTCGCTTGGCACGCTGACACATTCGCGGCTGCGGCATACGCATGAGTCATCCACGTTGTATCTTAACCCCCCTGGGCGGGATTGGGGAAATCGGAAAGAATATGCTGGTTCTGGAATGCGAGGACCAGATCGTCGTCATAGACGCGGGGCTGGCGTTTCCTACCGAGGATCAGCCGGGGATCGACCTGATCATACCGGACATAACGTACTTATTGGAAAAACGGGAGCGCATCCTGGGCATTGTGCTGACCCACGGGCATGAAGACCACGTGGGAGCCCTGCCGTACGTGCTGCGTCAGGTCCCGGTCCCGGTATACGGGACACGCATGACGCTCGGGATCGTTAGGAATAAACTGGAAGAACACCCAGGATTGCAGACCATCCCGTTGCAGGAAATCACGGCCGGCGGGCATTTGCAACTGGGACCGTTTCAGTTCGAATTCATCCAGGTGGCGCATTCCATCGTGGACGGGGTGGGCATGGCCATCACCACGCCGGCCGGGGTGATACTGCACACCGGAGATTTTAAAATCGATCAGACACCGGTGGACGGCCGGCTGACGGATTTGGGGAAATTCGGACGCTGGGGCAACCAGGGCGTGGATTTGTTTCTGGCCGACTCCACCAATGTGGAACGGCCGGGCTACACGCTCTCGGAGCGTGAAGTGGGCGAGGCTTTCGACGAGATCATAGGCCAGGCGGATGGGCGCGTGGTCATTGCCTGCTTTTCCAGCAACGTGCATCGTTTTCAGCAGGTGGTCAACACGGCGCTCAAACATCAGCGCAAACTCGGTGTGCTGGGCCTCTCCATGGTGAAGAACATGCGCACCGCCCAGGAACTGGGCTATCTCGATATCCCCGCCAATCTGTGGCTCAAATGGAGCGACGTGGCCCGGGAGCCAGTGCATAAAACCGTGATTATGACCACCGGCAGCCAGGGCGAACCCCGGTCCGCTCTGGCGCGGGCGGCGGTCGGGGAGAATGCAGACCTCCGGCTGGGCCCCGCGGACACGGTGGTCATTTCCGCGCGCATGATTCCCGGCAACGAGCGCCGCATTGGAAACATGATCAACAACTTGTTTCGCGCCGGCTGCCGGGTGCACTACGAGCGGGTCAGCGAGATTCACGTCTCCGGGCACGCGGCGCGGGAGGAACTCAAGATCATGCACAACCTGGTCCGGCCGCGCCATTTCATCCCCGTGCACGGAGAGATGCGGCATCTGGTCCATCACGCCCAACTGGCCGAGGAATTGGGGCTGGCGCGGGAGTCTATTTACATCCTGGAAAACGGGCAGCAGGTGGAACTCTCCCAGGCCGGCGTTACCCGCGGCGCCCGGGTCACAGCCGGGAACGTGTTCGTGGATGGCAAAGGCGTGGGCGACGTGGGGCGCGTGGTGCTCCGGGACCGCCAGCACTTGGCCCAGGACGGCATGGTCCTGGCGATCGTAGGCCTGGACCGGCAATCCGGGGAAGTGGTCATCGGCCCGGACCTCCACGCGCGCGGCATGGCGGATGAAGAGGAAACCGCCCGCTTGACCGAGGGCGCGGTGGCCAAGCTGAAGGAGGTGCTGAAGCGGGAAACCCTGGAGGGGATTACCGACACCTCGGTTCTTCAGGATAAGGTGCGCAGCGCTTTGAAACGGTATTTCAAAAACGAGCTGATGCGTTTTCCCATGATTATTCCGGTGGTCATGGAAATTTAATTACAAGGAGTTCAGGATTCGTGGCTTGGTTCACTCTTTTCAGCAGGGGACGAAAAAAAAATAACAACAGCCAACGGCCGGTTTCCGGGCGCTGGACGCTGCGGGAAATGATTTCCGGGCGGCGCCAGAATGAAATCCGGGGCATGGTCTGGTGGGCCGTGGCCGTTTTTCTGATCGCCGCGGTCTGGCCGCACGCCGCGGGCCAGAACGCTCTGGGTCTGGTCGGGGAGTTGCTTTTCCGTGGCGGGTACGCCCTGGCTGGTGTCCTCATCTACCTCCTGCCGCTGCTCGCGGCCATTTACGGCTGGCTGAAATTCCGGGACCAGGAAATCGAGCGCGGGTCGTATAAATTATTGGGCCTGGCGCTGGCCGCCCTGGCCGTAAGCATTTTGGTTCAGCTCATTCATCCCGAACCCGTTCGTTTTACCATGGTCAAATCCTTCTACATCTGGCAGGGCGCCCAGGAATTCTGGGCCGCCATTCCCAAGGCCCTGCGCTGGTGGGGCACGGTGTCCCTTCCGGCCGGCGGGATTATCGCCGAGGCAGTGGCCCGGATCCTGGTCACGATTTTCTCCCGGATCGGCACTTACATCGTCGCCGGCACCGTGCTGATCATCTCATTGTATCTGCTGGAGGCCGAGCCTTATCTGGTCCGTGTCATTCAGCGCGTGGCGGAATATCTGCGCAAGCTTTTCAAGGAAACGCAAAGACAACCCAACCAGGATTTCGCCTACGCCCCCAAAAGCAAGCCTCCGGCCAAGGTCCAGCCCACGGCGGCCGCTACGCCGGCAGCATCGGCTTCGGTCCCGGAGGCGCGCCCTAAAATTAAGATCAATGCACCGCCGCCACTGCCCGGTCCATTGCCGGTTCCGGGTAAACCCGCACAGCCGGCGCCCAAGCCCGAAGCGGAAAAACCGGAAGCGTTAGCCGGCGCTGCCCACGCGGAGCCTGAAACCCGGACCTATCAGTTGCCCGGCCTGGAACTGTTGGCGGATCCCAAGCCCAATTCCGAAGTGTCCGAGGAATATTTTGAAAGAATGAGCCAGACGCTGGAAAACGCCCTGAGCCAGTTCGGCGTGGCCGCCAAGGTGGTGGAAGTATGTCCGGGGCCGGTCGTGACGCGTTACGAATTGCAGCCCTCGCCCGGGGTAAAGGTCAACCGGATCATCAGCTTGGAGGATGACATCGCCCTGGCCATGAAAGCCGAGCACGTCCGGATCGAAGCGCCCATTCCCGGCAAGGGCGCGGTGGGCATTGAAATTCCCAATCAGGAAAAACAGATCGTGGTACTGAAGGAATTCATCGCTGACCAGACGTTCAAGGATTCGGAATCCATTCTGACCTTTGCCGTGGGCAAAGATATCGGCGGCAAGCACATTTTCGCCCAACTGGAGCAAATGCCGCATTTGCTCATCGCGGGCGCCACGGGCTCGGGGAAAAGCGCGTGCATCAACAGCATCATTTCCAGTCTGCTGTACCAGGTCACGCCCCACCAGGTGCGGTTTTTAATGATCGACCCCAAGCGCGTGGAGCTCACCATCTACAACGGGATTCCCCATCTGAAGAGTCCGGTCATCAACGACAACCGGGAAGCGGCCGTGGCCCTCAAGCTGCTGGTACGGGAGATGGAAGAACGCTATAAGAAATTTTCCGAGCTGGGCGTGCGCGACATCACCGGATACAATCAGCAGGTGGAAAACCGGCGGGCGGACGCGGCCGAGGCGGAAGCCTCGGGCGAGGGTGCCGCTCCCGAACCGGTCCCGCCCCATATGCCGTATATTCTGGTATTCATCGACGAACTGGCCGATTTGATGATGTTGTCGGCCAACGAGGTGGAAAACACCATCACGCGGCTGGCGCAAATGGCGCGCGGGGTGGGGATTCATATGGTCCTGGCCACCCAGCGCCCCTCGGTGGACGTCATTACCGGCGTCATCAAGGCCAATTTTCCGTCCCGGATCGCTTTCCAGGTTTCCTCCAAGGTAGACTCCAGGACGATTCTGGACGCCAACGGCGCGGATGCCTTGCTGGGCCGGGGGGACATGTTATACGCGCCCGCTTCGGCTGCCAAGCAATTGCGAGTGCAGGGCGTGTTTATCACCACCGCGGAAGTGGAGCGCCTGGTGCGGTTCTGGAAAAAACAGGGTGAACCGGTGTTTGACTCGGCGTTTTCCGGAGAGAAACTCAAGGCCGCCAGCACGACCGCCGAAAACGGCGCAGGGGAGGATGAATTGTTTAAGGAAGCCGTGGGCTGGGTGGTGCGCGCCAAGCAGGCGAGCACTTCCATGCTCCAGCGGCGTCTAAAGGTAGGCTACTCGCGCGCCGCCCGGCTGCTGGACCTGATGGAAGAAAAAGGGATCGTCGGGCCGCCGGAAGGCAGCAAACCGCGCAAGGTGCTGATACCGCCGGAAGAAGTCGGGATTTCATCCCAGGATGCCCAGGAGGACAGATCATGAGACGCCACTTTAACCTCGTGCTGTTATCCGCGCTGGCTGTTTTGATCGCGGGGACCGGCGGTGGGAAAAAGCCCGCGCCCCCACCCACGCCGGTTGCCACAGTTGCGGAGCCGGCGCCCACCGTACCCGCGGTCCAGAAAGCCAAAGCCACGCCAACACCGGCGGGCACGGCCGCGGAGCGCCTCCGGGGGGCCCAGGAAAAAATCGGAGACCTGACGGCTGATTTTGCCCTGACCATTTCCGGCGCGGCCCGGGGTGGACAGGATTTGATCGCCCAAGGCAAGATCTGGCTGGCGTCCGGACGGCGATACGCCGTGGAGTATCAGGAACCCGAGCCGCAGAGCCTGGTATCCGACGGGACCCGCCGCTGGCTGCATTTGAAAAAGATCAATCAAGTCCAGATTCAATCCCTGCCGCCGGCCGGGAGCCCCAATGATTTATTTTTGGAATTGGGCGGGGGACTGATCACGCTGCTGTCCAGCTGCCAAGTGACATCCATCCCGGCCTTGCCGGATAAACCCGAAACCGTGGGATTTGAGTTGACCCCCCGGGCGGGAACAAATCTGGCTTTTAAAAAAGCGCGGCTGTGGCTGGGCGGGAAAGAACAGTATCCGGTCCGGGTCGTGGTGGAGGCCGCCCGGCAAGTGAGGGCGGATTTCCGCAACGTTTCGGTGCACACCATGCAGGAACTAATCCAGGATCCGGAACAAGGATTGCCCGCCAGCGTGTTTACGTTTACGCCGCCCCCGGACGCGGAAGTTATCGAGATGTTTTGAAAAAAGTCCGGAAGGCCGGGCATTATGGCGTTGCATCCGGCCGCGGTTTTGATAAGATGAAAGGCCCGTACCGTCCAACCGCGGTTTAGCGTACCCCGGGGACGAGGCCCGGCGGGATTTACCAAAGGTGGTGAAAAACATGGTCGAAGCGACTCGTCCTTCGGAAACGAATAACCAGCACGCCCAAAAACGCAACCAAGACGCGGAGGCCGCGATCGGGGAACAACTGCGCAGTCAGCGGAAAGCCCACGGCATCTCATTGGTGGAAGTCGCCGAGCACACCAAGATCGGGAAACGCTACCTGGAGGCCCTGGAAGAGGGGCATTTCGACGTGGTGCCCTGCGAAACATACATCCGCGGATTCCTTCGCGCCTACGCCAAATACCTGGAAATGGACGACGAACAACTGATCAACCAGTACACGGGGACCAAACATTACGAGCAATGCGAGGAAGCCGAGGCCTCGGACCCTGAGGAAGAGGTACGCAAAACCAACCAGAACGTGTGGCTCCCCATGATCGCCATTCTGATTCTGGCCGGCATGGGTGCCGGGCTTTTTTTACTCTGGCCCACCGGCACGCCCGAAAAGTCCGTTGCCGGGGAAGGGCTGCTGGCTGTGGCCGAACCCCAGGGCATTGAAAACCCGATGCCCGCCAGGGTTCCCGGCCCCCATGAGCCCCTGAGCCTGAAAATACGGGGCAAGGAAAAGACCTGGGTTACCCTGATGATCGACGGGCGCCAGGAACCGGACATTACGCTCAATCCCGGGCAAGAGCGCAGCTGGCAGGCCCAGGAACGTTTCGTGCTCTGGACTGGAAACGCCGGTGGGATCGAGGTTCATTTTAACGGCGAACTGCAGCCGCCCCTGGGCGAGGTGGGCCAGGTGCGCAAGGAAGTGATTTTTGAACGCCAGGCGCCTGTGCTCGAACCGGCCCTGGACTATCAATAATTCCACAGGGGAAACCATGGCCGCCGAACATTCTTTTGACGTTGTTTGCAAACTGGACAAGCAGGAAATCGTGAACGCCGTGCAGCAGACCGAGCGCGAGGTGGCGCAGCGTTACGACTTTAAAGGGTCTACCGCGAAGGTCGAGTTCGACCAGACGAAAATGGCCCTGACCCTGACCGCGGAGAGCGACTTCCGCCTGAAATCCTTTTCCGAAATGCTGGAAGCCCGGCTGGCCAAACGGGGCATTCCCCTGGCCGCCATCACCCGGGGCCAGATTGAAATCGCGTCCAGCGGATCGGCCCGTCAGGTTTACCAGCTCCAAACCGGCATTCCCGGGGACAAGGCCCGGGAGATCGTGAAACTCATCAAGAATTTGAAAATGAAAGTCCAGGCCGCCATCCAGGGGGAACAGATCCGGGTTTCCGGGAAAGCGCTGGATGACCTGCAACTGATCCAGCAAAAAATCCGCGACGCAGACCTCAAGATACACGTGCAGTTTGTAAACTACCGCTAAATCACGCCGTCATTCCGGCGAAAGCCGGAATCCAGTCTCTTTTTTATTCCGTTCTGAAACCCCTCACTTTTTTATACATCAACGCTTTCTCGCCATACCTATATCACACCTTAAGGCAGCGTTTTTTTAACTCAATTTATTTAATTATGAAGTAGTCTCAGTGCGGAGAAGATGGAGGATGAAGGACGACTTAAATTCAGATGTAACAAAACATATCAAAGAGTTGACATGATACATAACATAGTATATAGTAATAGTATAAGAAAAAGGGGGCGTTCAACATGGCTGAATTTAATAAAAAGCTTGGGAAACGCGTCAAATTACTCAGGGAATCGCGGGAAATGAGCCAGCAGGGGTTGGCTGAATTATTAAAAGTGGTGCGGCCTACGATTTCTCAAATGGAAAACGGCACCAGAGCTGTCTCAGTAGAAGAACTAAAAAAGATTTCCCAAATACTCGGGGTCTCGGTGGAGAGTCTTTTGGATATCTCCAAAGAACCGCAGGTAATTTTAGAGATGAGCAAAGAAAAAAAAGAGATTAAATCCGAAGTGCGTATAAACGTACCACAAAAGAACCTGATAAAATTCAAACAGATTCTTTTATATATTTTGGGCAAAGTGGGATCAAAACCCAATATCGGGGAAAGCGTCATCTATAAACTCCTGTATTTTATGGACTTCGATTATTACGAGAAGTTCGAGGAACAGCTTATTGGGGCCACCTATATTAAGAACCATCACGGACCCACTCCGAGGGAATTTAAAACCATTGTGGATGACATGATCAAAAACAAAGAAATTGAGAAAGTGAAGAGTCAGTATTTTGACTATCCGCAAACCAAATACTTACCGCGGAGCGAACCGGATTTAAGTGTCCTGACGGCCAATGAAAAAGAAGTGATCGACGATGTTTTGTGCAGGCTTTCAGACAAGAATGCTTCCCAAGTAAGCGAGTATTCACATAACGATGTTCCGTGGCTTACGACTGCTGAAGGAGAAAATATCGAGTATGAATCCGTGTTCTATAGGACAGCGCCCTATTCCGTGAGACGTGCCGATGAAGATATTCAATGAAATAATTCGTCTGCCGGAATTTGAGAGGGATTTGAAGAAGCTGAAAAAAAGATTCAAGACCCCGGAAGAGGATCTGGAGATATTTATCAAAGTTCAGCTTCAGCTATACCATAAGCTTGGCAAGGATAACCAGGGCGTTGTGCCAATTTCTGATTTGAGCATCGAAAATCCGAAAATCTTTAAAGCCCGCAAATTCGCCTGTAAGGCCCTGAAGGG
Source organism: candidate division FCPU426 bacterium (assembly GCA_030619365.1). Taxonomy (GTDB): domain Bacteria; phylum Oederibacteriota; class JAAXVQ01; order JAAXVQ01; family JAUVAV01; genus JAUXBQ01. The sequence goes on from JAUXBQ010000010.1 coordinate 16,658, forward strand.
CAGGGGGGCGAATTCGGGGATTAGGGTTGTTTATGGGTATTTCGAAGCGGAGAATAAGGTGGAGTTGATTGAGGTGTATTTTAAGGGCGATAAGGGGAAAGAGGATCGGGGGAGGATTGCACATTATTATTCGAATGAATAAAAAAATGGAGAATGATGGTGGCACTTTCAACACGGACAAAGCGATATGATTGAAAGCAAGCAAAAAACTCCGAGAAAACATCATTATCTATCTATTTGTTATCAAAAGGGGTTTGCAGATAGTGAAGGTAAGGTACATGCCTATCATATACCGCCTAATAGCCAATTGATAAATCATTTATATTTAAAGCCACAAAATGTTGCATGTGAAAAAGACAGATATACTTTGTTTACAGAAGACGGTGCCATAGATAGAAGCACTTTTGAACGTATATATTCAAAATATGAAAACGAAATCAGCAAGTATTTAAAGGATAAATATGAATTATTAAAGCCGGAGGCGATGCAAAAAATACTTACTTTTATGTTCCATCTAATCCATCGTTCATCGGTATTTTGGAAAGAAGCTGAAAAACAGAAATTTTATCAAAAATATATACACGCTGATCCAAGATGGTTAAAATCTACCAGACTACTGTTGGCATGTAAAAAATATATCGAGAAATATAGTGATTATATGATTAATTCGTTTAATTTTATACTCATTCATTCTACCGAAGATATTCCTTTCGTTACAGGAGATGCTCCAGCAATGATCGGGATACCCGGAAAAAAAGTAGGTTATTTTTCGGGATTGACTAATAATGATACTGAAGTATATTTTCCGATATCATCGCAGGTTTGTTTGGCGGGTTTTAAAAAGGCGCATAGTATTGAAAAAATATATCTGGGATTAAATAAAAATATAACTGAAAGAAAAAACGCGATTAAACAGATAAATAAATGCATAGTCATGAAAAGTCACGATTTATTACTGTCCCCGACAAAACTACCTGAATCTCTTGTTTTAAAATTGGGATATTTTGATTTAATAAATAGGAAATTAGAGCTTGGAGACGATAGCAAGGATCGGAGACGTTCATGCATTTAGAACATAAGGAAAATGATGCTCAACTACATGAAAAAAGGGCTTGCTTTATGCTCATATATGATTCGGGAGCAAATACTGTCTTTTAATGACTGGTTTGTTAATGGGGAGCAGGATGTTGTAGGCAGCAGGAGAAGGAGGTCGAGGTGCGAAAAAAGATTCCTAGCCAGACTATCGGGAATATTGGTCTCTACTATACTTGTTATCGGTTATCGTACTATGGCTGGAATGTAATGCCGACAGCCAGAAATGCCAGGGGGATCGATATTCTGGCATATAACCAAAAAGGACAGAGAAAAGTACTGATTCAAGTTAAAACACTATCCCGGAAAAATCCTGTTCCTCTCGGCACAAAACTCGAAAACCTTTTCGGCGATTTTGTAGTTATTTGTGTACTATCATCCCCTGAGGAGCCAACTTGTTTTGTGCTTAAGCCGGATGAGGTGCGGAAATTGGCCCATAAAAGGGTGAAAAATGGAAAGGTCAGCTACTGGCTGAAACTAAAGTTCTATTACAATGATAAATTTAAAGAAAAGTGGCGCCGGATAGGGCTGGGATAAAATAAGTTGTTCGAAAGTCTGCGCCGGAACTTAAATGCCGGCCTTGAGAAGTGGGTAGCAATGAAGCCGTTACGAGTTCTTGACAGCCATGAAATTTAACCTGAGATATTATCTTTCGGCTTCTATGCTTCTGGTTTTATTCCTTCCGATCCCAGGTTTGGCGGCGGACAATAAATATCTCACCTTTACCACCTCCGATGATGTCAAGGTGTTCGCCGAGTTCAGATCAGGGCCGCAACTCTCCGAAAAAAGGCTTATAATCGTAGCGCCCGGATTTGCCCAAAACCACGCAACCCGTTCCATGCAAGCCTTGACTTACTGGTTGGCTTCCACGGCCGACGTGCTGGTGGTTGATTTCCGCGGTACCGGAGAAAGCCCCGGCAGTTTTTGGTTTGGCGCCAGGGAGTACCTGGACCTGGAACCGGTTTTTAATTGGGCCCAGCCGCAATATTGCGATATCACGCTTTTAGGCTTTTCCCTGGGCGCCTACAGCGGACTGCGAGCTTGTGTCGAGTTTCCCGGCCGGGTCGACCGGCTTTTGCTGGTTTCCTGCCCTACGAAGGTGGAAGACATCATCTTAAGCGGCGCAGCCTTTTTAAATCCCCTGGTTGTGGCCTTCCGGCAGACCGGATTCCAGATCGAACCGGAAGACGACATATTTTTTTCCTGGGGTCCGATTTTATCCGCCAAGCCTAGCGGCGCGGAATTGGCCGGGAAGATTCAAATCCCCTGTCACTTCCTGGTCGGCGGCCAGGATACCCTGGTTTATGAATCCTTGAGTAAAAAAGTCTATACCGCCGTCGAAGTCTCCAAATCCTGGTTAAAAATTGTAAACGGGGTGCATGCGGAACAAATGTTTCTACAAGACCCGGATTTTTTTATGCTTTGGGTCAATGCGAAAATTTATCTGGAATACGGTGTGGAAAAGCCGGGGCTCATCACACCGGAATTCCCGCTCTCCCCCTAGCCCGGCTCGCTTCGCGAGCAGAAAATTGAAAATCGAAAATCGATAAATAAAAGCATATAATCTCCCTCCTGGACGTCCCCCTTCATCCCCCGGCAGTTTATCTATCCGGAAGCATGGATATGAAGGGGATGGCGCCCAAAGCCAGTACTGCTGACAGCTTGTAGGTATTTCCCAGTCCTATCCAGTCGCTGATAATTCCCACTAGCATGACCGCCAGAGCGCCCATTAAAAAGGTAATGCTCATATAAATTCCATTAATAAAGGCCGGACGCTCGGAATTGATATCCTGAACAATGGCCAGCAAAACCGGTGTGGATGCGAAAAGTAGAAATCCCATAATAACAAGTATGGGGATGGTAAAAAAACCGTTCCCCGCAGCCAAAAGCCACATAAAGACCGGGGAAGTAATGGCTATTATCAGTAAGGAAGGCTTGCGTCCTATCCGGTCGGAAATCGATCCAAAGAACAAGGTTCCGCCAGCGCCGGCAAATTGAAGTATAACCAAAGCAGCGCCGCCCATCCACAAGGACTTACCTTGCAAGTGCATATAGGTGGGCAAGAAGACGGTTAGGGCCGATTTCATAAAACCACTAAAAAAAGCAATACTGGCGAGGATGGTAAAAAAAACCAGATGTTTTTTAAAAGTGGATTTTAATCCAATTCTTTTATTGGCAACTTCACGGGAACTATTAATATGGCTCAATTTAGAATAAAGAACCAGGGAAGCAATAATTCCCAGAGGAATTAATCTATATGTTCCCTCCAGCCCCCATAAAGAAACCGCACCCAATATAACCAAGGGGCCCAGGGTGCGGGCGGTCTCTCCGCCGAGCATATACAGGCTCAGGCCTTTTCCCACCCGGTCTCCGGCTACTCGTTTAATTATCACCGGTGAAGGAACGTGAAATAAAGTAGAGCCAATACCCATAGTGAATAATAGGATGGCCAAGACCGTATAAGTCGGCGCTGCGCCTAACAGACTCATGCTGATAGCGGTTATGGCCGGGGCCATAATAATAAATGGGCGAAAATCCTTTTTATCCGCAATTATTCCAACCACAGGATTGAAAAGTGCCGGTAATCTTTGCAGCATGGAAAGAAATCCTGCCTGTGAATATGAGAAACCTAGTTTGTCAATCAGCAACGGTAATATGGGCGCTAAAAAAGAAGAGTAGATATCATGAACCAGGTGAACGCAGGAAATTGTCAGGATAGTACCTAACTGGAATTTACCCAACGGTTTCCTGGTATTGTCATTCGGCAATTGCGGCATAATTGTTCCCCGAGGCTGACGGAAGGTCGTAAATGAATTCCGCTCCGAATTAGTCGAATATTCGGATTCATCCCGCTGATAAGAAATTGATTTTCGCGAAGATCATAACAAAGATCAAGTTTATGCGTCAATGGCAAAACATTTCCGAAAGTATTAGATTACTTACAGCGCACCCCAACCCTCTCCCCGTAAGCAGGGCGGAGGGGAGCAATGTGTTGTCCTGCGAGTGAAAATCCTGTTATTCTGACGTG
>JAUXBQ010000140.1 GCA_030619365.1 candidate division FCPU426 bacterium
AACTCATGGCTCTGGCCCTGGAAATGCAAGGTCGTTTTGAGATGTTATCAATAATCACCAAGGCTTTTATGGAGGACGAGCAGAGCACGAAAAATCAATTTGATTACCTGACCATGGAAACGTATCTTAAAAAAATCGAGCACCTTTTGAGCCAGGCGGAAAACCAGGTGCATAACGGAAAGCTTTATCTCCAGTTTCTTGCCGGCGTACCTCAGGCAGTGGAAATCGAAAGCAATACCAAGGTGCCCAAGGCGAAAGTACAAGATTTTACCACATCTTTTGAGTCCTTGAAAAACAGCAATTACTCCTGGCAACAGCTTGGCCTGGGCATGAAAATAGCCGAGCAGGAAGTGAAAATCGCTCAGGCTGAATATTTTCCTCTGATTGGTTTATCTGGCGAATACTTGATATTTCACGAAGAACCAAATTACGGCTACCTACCTCCGACATCCTGGCAGGTTACCTTCGGGGCCAAATGGAAATTTCCCCTAGGATTGCAGACAGTGGAGGCGGTCAAGGAAAAAGAGGCTGAGAGTCAAGCCGCTGCGCTTAAAGTTCAATATGCCCAGCAAGGCATGGAACTCAAATTGAAAAGCCTACTAAGTGAAATAGCTAAATTCCGGAAGCAGATGGCATTACTCGCTAACGGTGTTGAAACCGCCAGAAAAAGGGCGCAATTAGCGATCAAAGGTTATCGAATAGATGTGGTAGGCTCCGGTGACCTGGTTAAGGCCCAGGTCGAGGAAACCGAGATGCGCGTTGATTATCTTGAAGTTATTCTCGATTATCAAACCCATTTGATAGACTATTATATATTGGTGGGACGGAACATTGATGAACTTCTGTTTTAAATCGAAAAAGGAGATTCTCGCCAGCGCGCTCATATTTATAGGAACCTATTCAATTAATACCTGCGCCTTTGCCATCGAGGAGCCCATTGTCATGGGTATCACTAAAAGCGGGCTCAGCCACTACCGCAATGCCAGGGACGTGATAGTGGTTTTAAACGCTCTGGTTGAGGAAGAGATGGAGCCCACCCTAGGATTTCCCATTGAGATCAAGTTTTATGATACTGACCGTGACATGTACAGCGCTGTGGCCAGGAAACAAGCGGATATCGGCTGCGGTCATTTGGTGCGGTTTTTAAAATATTATAACCGTGGCCTTGTTGTTCCCTTATTGTGGTTTTACCAAAAAAACAATCCGGGAGACCAGTATTGCCTGATTTCAAGAAAAGGATCCAGACAAAAGAGGGCACATGACTTGAAAGGGCTGTCTTTGGGATACAGTGATACACAAGATATGGAAAAAATCCACCATGTTTTTTATTCCAAGCTGAAAGCCTTCAAAGCGAAGAAATATTTCGGTAAAATCGTGTTTTATAGAAATAGTTTCACGGCCTTGGCCGCGCTGATGAATCGTGACGTTGATGTCGTTTTCGACAGTAAATATTCGTTGGATGTTTATCTTGAATTTTATCCGCGCGAAGTGGAAGTAATACTTTCGGCTAAAATGCTGGCGGATCTGCCGATATTTACCCGAACGTCGCTGAAACCAAAAAAAAGAGAGAAAATCAGAAAAATAGAGCAGTATTTTCTTAGTATGCATAAAAAACATAAAACTCATCAATTACTAATATTTTTAGGATGTGACCAGGTAAAAAAAACCGGAGAGCGGCAAAAAAAAGCATATCGTCAATGGATTAAAGAGTACAAGAAAATGGGTTTAATCCAATAGAGGATGCAGGATAAAGCATGGAGGTTTGCCGTGATTCGGATTAAATTCCCGCAGATATTAAAAGTAATTCGAAAATACCGCTTTATCCTATGGGCGGCGGGCGTTCTGCTCGCTACCGGTCTGGCCTTGGGAATTATTTTCATGAATTTGCAAGCCTTGGAAAGGAACCGCATTACCGAATATAAATCACTATCGGATAAAATCAGCCGGACGGCGATGAATTACATATTTTACAAGCAATATGACAATCTTCAGGATTTAATGGACCTGCTCGCGAACATGTCTACCATTCAATTTATAGGCTTATATATCGGACAGGAGAGGACTTCCTGGGCCGGAGAATTAAAATATATTGAACCTGCGCTTCAGGTTGCGCCACTACAGGCGGATGAGCAGAGCGTTCACAAATGGCTGGGTAAATACTTGGTGGTGAATACAGCCCTGCCGTTTCATCCCGACGTCCTGCGAGAACCCGGCACGTTGCAGATCGTTTATGCCTTGCAGCCCTTTTTCAGCCTTAAAAACAGCATTCTTTTCGCGGTTGTCGTCATACTCGTCTTGGTGACGGGCTTGATCTATTCATTCTCTAAATTGAACCGGCAACATGAAGCCTTGCTGAAGACTCAACAAATGCTAAGAAAGGCCGAGGAAACCAAAGCCGGCATGATCTCCGGGCTGACCCACCACGCGATCAAGTTTCTCACCGTCGTTCAGGGGCAAATTACGAAAAACCAGATAAAATTGAGGACCACTAAAACGATCGATCCACGGGAACTAAAAAAAGATCTGCAAGTCGCCGGCCAGAGCATCGATTCTTTAAACCGCTTGATCGAAAACCTAAACGACCACGAAAGATTGCAGAAAGGCGAAGTACGCATGCTGCCCGAGCCTATTTCTTTAAGGGAGAGAATACAGGAAGCGATAAGAAGCCTGGAGGAAATGGCCGGACGGCGGGGAATATTAATAGAATACGCCAATATCTATGGTGCCATGGAAATAACCAGTGATTCTCACGTAATTCAGCAGGTGCTGATAAATGTTCTGCAGAATGCCGTGCAGTATTCACCGGCCCAGGGATTAGTTAAAGTCTGGCAGGTGGAAGATCCGGACAGCTTGACGATTTATATTTCTGACCAAGGGCCGGGAATTGCACTAGAAGCATGGCAAAACATCTTCGAGCCTTTTACTCGTCTTATCCCGGAGATAAAAGGCACGGGCCTGGGTCTTTCCAATTCCCGCCAGCTTATCCGGCTGATCGGCGGGGAACTGGGCGTGCAGGCCAGCAATATCGGTCAGGGTACGACCTTTTTCATTAAGATTCCCCTGCAGGCATCTGTGCCAGGAGGGCCGAAATGAAGAAAAAAATACTTATCGTGGATGACGAAGCGGAAATCATAGAAACATACAGCGATGTATTGAAAATGCAGGACTATTTAGTGGAAAGCGCCATGAACCGAAATGAAGCCATGGAAAAAATAGAGAATTTCAAACCGGATCTGATTACACTGGACGTTGACTTTGGACATAAACACTCCTCTGAAGGCGTCGGTATTCTGAAACGCATCCGCAAGCGCTGGAACAGTAATGAGCTGCCTGTCTTGATCGTCAGCGGGAAGGGCAGTTCCGAGGATTTCGTGGAGGCTAAGCTGAGCGGAGCCAACGCAGTAGTGCTTAAGAGCAAAATCGACAAAGTTGTGGAAAAGGTCAAGGAAATCCTGCATAAGGATGAAAGAGAGGAAAAATATTCCAAAACAGCCGTAACGGACAAGATGCGGGGAAAAGGCACTCGGGAAGTTACGGTTCAACTTTTCGAGTGCGTGGAAAGGGATTGTGATGTGCTGATTCTGGGTGAAACCGGGACCGGCAAAAATCTCGCGGTTGAAGTATACCGTCAGGCCAGTCTTCGGAAGGACATATTCTACCGCATAGACTGTGCGGCCCTGCCTGAAAATCTGATGCAGAGCGAGCTTTTTGGCGTGGAACCAGGAGGATTTACAGACGCCAAGCCGAGAAAAGGCAAGTTAGAGGAGGCGGATCACGGCATCGTATTCTTCGACGAAATAGGCGACCTTACGCCCGGACAACAAAAAACACTGCTGGATTTTTGGGATACCAAGGAAATAACCCGTATCGGCTCAAATCGCAAAATCAAGCTGGACGTGGTGATCCTGGCAGCTACCAACCAGGATCTGGAACAATTGACAGGTGAAAAAAAGTTCCGGCCCGATCTTTTCCGCCGTCTCTGGAAGCATATTGTCCGCATGCCGCCGCTCCGGGAGATTAGAGAAGACATCCCGGTATTGGTGGAAGGATTCATCAATAAATTCAATCAGCAATACCGAAAAAATGTTCAGCGCGCGGATCAGGAAGTTATTGATCTTTTCCAGCACTTGCCCTGGCTGGGCAATATCGGGGAGTTGAGGAATTACATTGAAAACGGAATCTTGAATTGCAGCGGCGCGGTTGTAGAATTGGCTGATATCAAGAATATTGTACAAGGCGACAGGGCTGAGACTCGTATTTCTCAACCAGGCGATTCACAAACATTGCAAAATCTCCAACAGAAGCATGAAGAAGAAAAAAAACAATTATTACTGCGTGCATATGAAGACTGCGGACGCAATCAGTCGCGTACTGCCCGGGGACTTAAAATCTCCCGCGAGCGGCTTATTCAACTTTTGAAGAAATATAGGATAATTTAATAAAAGATAAACCACCAACTGTAACCTTTCCTTACACCCTGTAAGTAATCCTACCGGTTTTTCGTCCGAATCCATTCGAATCAAATTCTAAAAACAATGTAAAAATAAGCTTTTTGAGAAATCCAACATTTTAAAGTATTGGCATGTTTGTTGCATATTTCACCAGTAAAAAGCGAAAAGGAGCCTAGCATGCGGGAAGAAAAAGTCCTGATCCTGGATAGCGACGTGGATTCCAGAGAAATTTTAAAGGAACACATCAATTCATTTGGATATTTCAAGGTTTATTTAAGCACCAACCCGGAAACCCTGGCGGATGAAACGATGACCAAATCGTTCCATTACATCTTCATTGATGCCGAGACCGTTACGTTGAAGGAAGGCGCTCCGGCTTTAGGGCCCATGTCGTTTAAACCGGACACGGCTATTGTAGTAATGCACCGTGAATATGACTCCTGGGCTAGGGAAATAATGGATACATACCAAACTAAGGTGTTTTTAAAAAAACCGTTCAATATAAAACGGCTCAGTGAAGTATTGAGCATTACGCCGACGCCAAACAACGTATGAACATATTTTCATATTGAGAGATGCCGGGGGAAATTCATGAAAAAATATCAGACGGATGATTATGACTTAATACAAGCGTTTGCCCGGGGCGACCAAGAGGCTGCCGGGAAGCTCGTGGAACGCTATTATTGCAAAGTGCTTAGCCTTTGTCATTACTACTTGTACGCGCAGGGCGAGTCCCATGACGCCGCGCAAGAGGTTTTTCTGCATATCGTGGGCCGGAAAAAGGTATTGGGTTTCCGGGGGGAAGTGAAATTGTGGACCTGGCTGTACCGTGTGACCGTGAATTGCTGCAAAGCCAGGCTATTGGCCCGGAGGAATCTGATTGAAAAAATAGTGCTGTATGGGATCGAGTCCGACCTTCAAAAGCTTACCTGCTGTATAACACGTCAAAACCCGGAAAATATCACCATGCGCCGGGATATTCATGATTGTCTGATCAACCACGTCGAACAATTGCCTAAGAAGTACCGGGCTCCGCTAATTCTGATATATTTCCGGGAATATTCTTATGCCGACGCGGCCTGCTACCTGAAGATTAACAGGAATTCACTGGCCGTGCGTCTGAGTCGGGCCAAAAAACAATTGGCTAAAAAAATAAGGCGGACTGACCTGCAGCATAGGATCCGGCAAGCTCAAGGCGGCTCCTTCAGGACCCTGGCCTGGTTGCCGGAAAGCAATTGAGGAGGCAAAAAATGACGGCAAGCGTACAGTGCGAAAGGACAGTTCGGTGTGATTTTTGGCGTTTTTTTCAACAGATGCTGGAGAAACGCGAATCAGAGTCTTTGCCAAAGGGGCCAGCTGAGCGGGACCAAGTGTTGTTATTGAACCGCGTCCTGGGGCCGGACCGCCCGGCCGGACGACTGGTTGACTCGCTGGAAGCGCGAAAAAAAATAAAAAAGAATGTAATAAATAAGACTAGATAAATATCTAAATTAGAGAATCAGTGGTCAATTAAGATCGTCCTGGATGCTGGTTTTTCCAGGAAAAAACGCACCCCAAGTACTCATGGGACTCGATTAGACCTTATCGGCCTTAACGGCTCTAGCGTGCGGACACAGTGCCGGTTTTCCTGAAAAAACCAGCATCCAGGGCGATTCAGTGACAGTGGACAACTTTTATTTGGACAGCAATTTTAAAAAACAGCAAATCGCTTATATGCTTGAGAAAGATGGGGTGATATAATGCGCAAGCATAGTCATTGTCAATCCGGGGGGGTTGTCATGCAAGGAATATTGAACCTGGTCAAGGTTCTAGGGTTCGCGTGCGTCCTGTTCGTGGTTTTGGCCTGTCCAATGATTACATCCGCTTCCGAGCTCTCCACCCAGGAAATTCTGGAAAAATTAAAAACCCATCAGAATAAAATCAAAAGCATCGAAGCGGAGTTTACCATGACCCTTTATGGGGTGGATAAACTGCAGATCGAGCAAACCGGAACCTTTAGCTATACGGCTCCGGACCAGGTACGCATGGAATTTAAAAAACCCCGGCCGCAGGTCATCAAAACCCAAGGCAAGGAATCTTATATCAGTATCAATAACGGACCTTTCAAAAAAATCCCAACCAATGAAAAACTTCCCGGCGGGAGCAGCGATCTCTTCTATTACCGCTTTATTAAGCAATTTTATCTGGATATCGACCTCAAAAACAAGCCCTCGGAAGGGCATCTGTATAAAATCCTCGGATTCCACAAAAACGAAGACGGCAGCCTGGCGGACAGCACGTCGGTGCTCAATCAAAAAGCCTGCGAATTCATATATGACCGCAATCAGGGTTTGATTTCCCGGTTGAATCTCACAGGCCACGGCTCCATGCCGCCGATAGAGACCCAGTTGAGGTACGAATCAAAAAATAGCTGCCTGGTGCCCAAGAGCGTGTTTACCCGGGTTATCACGCCCGGCGGAGCGATTAGCAGCGTGGTGAAGCTGGAGAATAGGAAAGTAGAGAAAAAATAATCCGCAGATTACGCAGAAGAAAAGAAAAAGAGATTATCCACGAAGGGCACAAAGGTGCATAAAGAATAAAAGGAGGGAAATTGAT
>JAUXBQ010000149.1 GCA_030619365.1 candidate division FCPU426 bacterium
CAATGGCGGTTTTTAAAAAGGCCATTGGCCTGGAAGAGTCCGTCCCTTTTTCCCGGCAAAAAGAGAAGGATCAAGATGTGAACAATCTGTTTTCCGGTTTGGAAAAATTGCCTTCACTAAAGGGTGTCGAAAACCATTTAATCAGTGAGGCTATGGACAGAACCAATGGAAATCAGAGTACCGCCGCCAAAATCCTGGGTATCACCCGGCAAGCTCTGAACAGTCGCTTAAAAAAAAAATCCGAAATCCGAATATCGAAGCACGAAACAAATTTGAAAAACACAAAAAGATAAACGTTTCGGTCATTGGGTCATTCGAATTTCGATATTGTTTCGGATTTCGTGCTTCGAATTTCGAATTTTTCATCTTCATGACCCGCGTATCTATCTTCATTCTTCTCTTCGTGTCTTTGTGTCTTGGTGGCTATCTTTCTTTGCGGTATTCCTGTTTCCGTCTTGACCGCGTACGGGCCCAAAGAGACATGTATCCCGGCGCGGAAAATCCTTCTGAATACTGAAGAATAACGGATTGATCATACCCAATGCCTCACGAATAGTCAACCCCCCAGGCGTGGATTAGCCGATTGCTGAAAAAGTATCTTGCGCCCGTTTAGTCTACGACCTGTCGGCTTCCCGCCTTGCGATCCTGTTTCGTCTCGGCTATAATGATGAGTCGCTTATATTATTGAAATGGTGGTGAACCGCTTGCCAGAACTCCCGCGACTGCCACGCTCCCTGCTCTGGGCCAGGCGTATTTTCGTCCTGGCGTTCATCGTCATGACGTTCGGGATTCAGATCCATCCCCTGGCGGACCCGGATATCTACGTGCACATGCGCGACGGCCGCTACTGGGTTGATACGGGCTTTGACTTCGGTCCGGATCCGTTCGCCTACACCATCCCGGACAAATCCATCGATAAAATCGAAGTCCTCTTTTCCGTGGGATTGCACGGGCTCTGGCAGCTTGGCGGATTCCGCCTGCTGATTCTCGTCAAAGCCGCGCTCATGACCGCGTGTTTCCTGCTGCTGGGACTGCTCATGTATCGCCGCTGGCCCAACTGGGGCGTGGCAATCTTCCTGGCGGCCGCCATCCAGCTGACCCCCACCTTGTTTTTATTCTTCCGTGAACGGCCCTACGTCTTCACCTATCTTTTTCTCCTGCTCAGTCTATTGCTTATGAGCAACGGCTCGTCCGCTTCCGGGCCCGGCCGGACTGCCGCGGAAAAGCGCTGGTGGATCATACCGGCCCTGGTGCCGCTCTGGGTCAACCTCCATCCGGGCTTCCTGCTCCTTTTTGGCGTGCTGGGCGCCCACCTGGCCGAGGCCTTCGTACTTTACCTCAAGTCCGGGCAAAAAGACCAGGCCGCCCTGGGACGTATCCGGACCCTGGCCGTGATCGCCCTGCTCTCCTTCCTGAGCGGCGCGCTGAATCCGCTGGGTTTCTCTATCTACACCTATGCTTTTCAGCACCTGGGTTCCGAGGCCTTTGCCAGGTTTATCACCGAATGGAATCCACCCCAGTTCGCCAAGCACTATGATTTTTTCCTGTTGCTGGGCCTGGTCTGGGCCCTGCAGTTGTTTACGCTGCGGCGGGCGCGCATTGCGGACCTGCTCCTGCTCACGGCCTTCTCCTACCTCTCCTTAAGTTCCTACCGGAACGTTCCTTTGTTCATATTCGCGGCCCTGCCGCCGGTCGTGGGCCAGGCCCGGGAGCTGCTCCAGCGCTTGGGGCCGCGCCGCCTCACCTTCCCCGGCGGGCCCCGGCTGTGGTATGGCAGCGGGGCCGCGGCGCTCCTGGCCGTGCTGGCCATCGCGGTGGCGTCCAGCCGGGCCGGCGCGCTGCGTGAACTTCCCGATTATTATCCCAAAAACGGAATCCGTTGGCTCACGGTACAGTCCCTGCCCGGCCGGGTGTTCGCGCCCATGGCCTGGAACGGGTATCTCGGCTGGCGGACGAACGGCCAGACCAAAGTCTTCATGGACGGCCGCCTGATGCTTTTCGCGGAAGGGGTGTTCGAGGATTACATTATGATCAGCACCGGCGCTCCGAAAAAATGCCTGCCCCTGCTTGACCAATACGCTATCCAGGTGATCCTCACGTATACCGAGGATCCCACGGGCCATGAGAACCACCTGAAACTGTTTTCCCGTCTGTCCGAATCCGGGCAGTGGGCGCTGGTGTACTGGGATCATATCTGCCACATCTACCTGCGGCGAACCGAGGCCAACGCTCCCATGATTCGCGAACATGAGTATCGCGCCGTGACGCCCTGGAAACCCTCTCCTTATCATTTCGACCTGTCCGACCTGGACGCCACTTACCGGGAGGTCCGGCGCGCGGCCCAGGCCGCTCCGGAGTCTTACCTGCCGCTGTTTTTTGAGGGGCAATTGCTCATGAATCAGCGCTCGTTCGCCGAGGCGACCGCAACGTTCCAATCCTCACTCGCCCTGGAGCCGAACCAGTACACGGCGCACTACAATCTGGGTTCTATTTATTATCAAGTACAGGAATGGGCGGAGGCGGAGAAACACCTGCGGGCCGCGCTGGCCGCGAATCCGGGCAGCGGGCATAGGCGGGAAATTATGAAACTTCTGGAGAAAACCAAACAGCACCGGGGCCGCGCGCGTTAACGCGCGGGCCGCTACTTCACTGCCCGCCAGCGCGTGATTGGCCAGTAAATAACCCAGGCTTTGCCCTCGATCAATTTCCGCGGCAAAAAACCCCAAAAACGGGAATCCGCGGACTCGTCCCGGTTGTCTCCCAGCATAAAATAATGGCCGTCCGGAACCGTGATTGGTCCGAAATTATCCCGGGGATGCGGCGGCGCGAGATTTCTGGAATCACGCCAGCTGGCATAGGGCTCGTTCAGCGGCTGCCCATTGACATAGAAGACCTTGTCTTTCATGGCCAGGACGTCGCCGGGCAACCCCATACAACGCTTGATGTATTTTTTTTTCGGGTCCCGGGGATACTGGAAAACCATGATATCCCCTCGCCGGGGCTCGCGAACCGCGAGCAGGGTGCGGTCCGTAAACGGCACCCGCGTGCCGTAGATGAATTTGTTGACAATCAGCTTATCCTGAATCAGCAGCGCATTTTCCATCGAACCCGAGGGAATGAAAAACGTCTGGATCAGCAGCGTGCGAATCACCAGGGCCAGAATCACGGCCACGAACCCTGAGTCCACGTATTCCAGCAGCACGTTGGTTTTTCTGACCTTCAGCACCCCGCGCAGCAAAATCTCCGCCGCGGCCAGGGCAATGAACATGCCGTAGAATATGGTGTCCGCGTGTTCAGCCAGCCAGTATTGCATTATCGGTTCATTCCTTTCCGCCAGGAGTCTGTTGGACTTTGATTCAACAAACCGGCGATTAGCCGGCCCTAGGAGCTTGAGCAATTAGTCGGTTTTTTTTAAGAGTAGATAGTAGAAAGTAGACCGCCCCGACCGGAGGGGAATATCGAATGGGACTTCCTTCGGTCGCATTTGAGATATTTTATCTAATTTCTACTATCGAATCTTAAATGCTCTGGAGCCTGAGCAACTAAATGCTCTGGCTCCTAGGTGATAATGATTTTCGCTTTTTTCTCGACCAGGGCGTCATCGGTTTGTCTCAGGCGGGAAATCAGTTTTTCGACAAACACCCTCAGCAGCTTTATCGCGGTTTCCGGCGCGTTTTTTTCCAGTTCCCGCATTTTTTCCGGCAGCAATTTATAGAGCACCAGGTCCTCATCCGCCACGATTGCCGCGGAGCGCGCCTGTCCGTCCAGAAAGGACATTTCCCCGAAGATGTTGCCCATCCCGAACATGGCCAGTGTGGTTTCCTTCCCGGCCGAACCCTTGACGATTTTAATGATGCCCTCTTCGATGAAATACACGGCGCAGTCGTCGCTTTGCTTTTCAGCGAATACTTTCTCGCCTCTTTTGTGTTTCACTTTTTCACACAGTTTGACCAAGAGCAGAAGTTCCTCGTTGGCAAACCGCTTAAACACGTCATTGGTCTTGAGGATGCGCAAAAACATTTCCATGGGAAGAGCTCCTTCCGGGGCCGCGGGTTCCTCGAATCCGCCGCAAACAGGTTAACGCGGATTTTACCACAAAACGCGGACCCTTAAAACAAAAAGGCCCGGCTGTTTCCAGCCGGGCCTTTTTGTTTTGCCAATCAAAGCTTATTGCTTGACGACGTTGGTTGCTTGTTGTCCCTTGGGGCCGTCTTTGACTTCGCAAGTCACTTTTTGCCCCTCGTCGAGGGATTTGTACCCATCGCCTTGAATCTCGCTATGATGCACGAAAATATCCGTGCCCGATTCCAGGGAGATAAAGCCATACCCTTTGCTGGCGTTGAACCACTTTACTGTTCCGTTTGCCATTATGTTACACCTCCTTCCGCTTAAGCTTAGTAAATAATGGCCTAAAAAGAAAGGCCACCGGGAGAAAGCTTCTTTTCCCTTGCGGCCCAAGATTCTTTTCCCCTATTTACCGAATGCTGATGTGAAATACTTATAAACGATCCGGGCTTTTCTGTCAAGAAAAATTATAGTAAAACTAGCCCTCCGGGAACGACGCCGGGAGGGCTCCCCCAGGCCGTTTTTTCCCGTTACGCCCCCGCTTTCCTGAACACCGCGTAGATCCCGTGGCAGGTCAGGCGATTCAGGATAGGCGCGAGGGCCACAAAACGTTCTAATCTTTCCGCCCAGCGCGCGGGCAGCCAGCGCAACAACCATGTGGTCCAGCGGTTGATCAACACCGTACCTCCCAGGTATCCGCATACTTCCAGGCGCAATCCCGGAGGCATGATCAAGCGCAAATCCGACAGTGTAAACAGGAATAAGTGGTCCTCGCCGTCCGGCCCGAATTGGCAGGCCTCCAGATGAGCCCGGTCTTCCCGTCGATGCAATTGGCCAAAGGTCGGCAGGTGGTTTCTGAACATGGAAGCATTGGGCGTGGTGACCAGCAGGACCCCCCCGGGATTCAAATAACGCATGGCCTGTTGTATGAAATCCTCGGGATACGCGCAGTGCTCGATCAATTCCCCCAGCACTATCACGTCGAACCCGGCATGTAAATCCAATTGATCAAAGTTGCCCTGAACCCAGCGCACGGAACCGGTTTCCTGCTTGCCCTGGGCATACTCCAGATAAGCCGGGCTGATGTCCACGGCTGTAACCTGATACCCCTGCTCCGCCAGCAGCAGGCTGACATTGCCCTGGCCGCAGCCGATATCCGCCACCGTGGTTTGCGCGGGGGTGGGAAACCGGGAGGTTATGGCGTTAAGGATCTTCCGCAAGCGGTCCAAATAATTCAGCCGGGCATGATGATGGGGATTCGGGTTGTCGATTTCCCGCAGGTCGAAGGTTAGCAGGTGGCGCAAATGTTTGGGCAGGGTTGGTTCAATGTTTTGGGCGGTTTTCATGGCAGCTTCCGTTTTTCATCTATTGAGAGAATCCTCTCAAATAAAAAATTCCGATCCCCGGCTTGGCCGGAAGTCGGGGGAGAAAACGAAAATCGATAGTCGAGAGTTGACCGAATCGAAAATCTTGCCTCACCAATTTTCAACTTTCGATTTTCGATTCTCGGCATTTTCGGCAAAGCCGAAAATGCTGGCGTCCCCAACGGGATTTGAACCCGTGTCGTCGCCTTGAAAGAGCGATGTCCTAGGCCTCTAGACGATAGGGACGCAATTTGGAAAATCGAGAAATGAAAGTCGGAAATCGAAACCCTTTCCTCCCTTGACTTCCCCTCATGCCACCTACTAATAAAAACTAAACAACGGTTGCCTAATATATAAGAACTCACCGGACAATGCAAGATTTTTTCGTACAAAAAAAACCGGTTTAAATGGAAAGGCCGTGGTAAGGGTGACTGCTCAGCAGGTCCCGGTATAGCTCCTCGTATTGCTGGGCGGATTGGGTCCAGGAAAAATCCGCCTGCATGGCCCGGCGCATCAGGTCCTGCCAGGCCGGTTGATTGCGGTAAACGTCCAGCGCTCGCCGCACGGCTTGCAGCAGCGCTTCCGGAGTATAAGCCTTGAATAAAAACCCGTTGCCTTTTCCTTCGCTGTAGTTGCTAACCGTGTCCGCCAGCCCACCGACCTGCCGCACCACGGGAATAGTTCCGTAGCGCAGGCTGACGAGCTGGCCCAGTCCGCACGGCTCAAAACGGCTGGGCATGAGAAACAGGTCCGCTCCGGCGTATATCCGGTGCGCCAGGGAATCGTTGAACTCCAGGTTGAGCGAGACGCGCCCGGGAAACCGCGCCTGACAGGCGCGGAACATTTCCTCGTATTTTTCCGACCCCACGCCCAGGATAATCAGCTGCACGTCCAGCGCCAGGAGTTCATCCAGGGCCCGGGCCAGGATGTCCAGCCCCTTTTGATCGTCCAGCCGGCTGACCATGCCGAACAGGGGGGCGCGCGCCTCCGGCTCCAGGCCGCTTTCCCGCTGCAGGGCGTCCTTGATTTTTTGCTTGCCTCCCAGGGAATCCGGGCCGTACTTCCCCTCCAGGTGGGGGTCGATTCCCGGGTCCCAGAGGGAATAATCCACGCCGTTAACAATGCCGGTGAGCGACCGCCGGCGGTGTTGCAGCACGCCCTCCAGCCGGTTCCCGAACGCAGGAGACTGGATTTCCCGGGCATAGGTTTGGGAGACCGTATTGATCCCGTCGGCGTACATGAGGGCGCTCTTCATGAAGTTAAACCCACCGTAAAATTCCACGCCCTCCGGGGTGAAAAGCGTTTCCGGAAAATCCGCGGACCGTAATGTCTCGCGAGGGAAATGACCCTGGTACGCCAGGTTGTGGATGGTGAAAAG
>JAUXBQ010000319.1 GCA_030619365.1 candidate division FCPU426 bacterium
CCGGATACGTTCATACTTATTCAAAACGATATACTTTGCGAATGGGTTCAATGACTTCCCAACTGCATTGCAAGCCTTTGGGAAACAAGACCAGGTCCCCGGCCTTGATTTCGACCGCGCCGTCGGCCGTGTGTACCAGGACGCGGCCGGTTTTCACGTAGGCGCGTTCGTCCGCTGAATATTCCCAATCGAAACGGGAGGGTTCGCACTCCCAAGGGGACCATCCGGAAACGCCCAGCGCCTCCAGTTTATCCGGGGTGGCCTGCTCAATCTCGATTTTTCTCATCGGATCCTCCTGTCTCATCACCAGCCGCGAATTTTGAGGCGGAGCCCCCTCGCCTGCGTTTTTTTAGGGATTATACTAAAATCCTTCCCTGCCCCCTAACTTTTTTTCAGCATTTTTTCCCGGCACACGGGGCAGTCCGGAGCGGGTTGAAAACGGATTTCCCGCCACTTTAGGCGGCGGGCTTGATAAACGAGCAAACGGTTCGTCAAGAGCCCATCCAGGCCCAGCAGATACTTCAGGGCCTCGGTGGCCTGCAACGTTCCGAGCGTCCCGGCCACGGCGCCCAGAATCCCGGCCGCGGCCTGATCCGGTATTTTTTCCGGCGGTGGCGGAGCCGCGAATAAACACCGGTAGCATCCGCAGCGGCCATCCGGAAGATACGTGAAGGTCTGGCCTTCCCAGCCGGTTACTCCCGCGTGGCTGAAAGGTTTTCCCGCCCGCACGCATTCGTCGGAAATCAGGAATTTGGTGATGAAATTATCCGTCGCGTCAATAATGAAATCGTACTGCGTGAGTAATCCCGGCAGGTTTCCGGCATCCAGGCGCTCCTGGTACGTTTCCACCCGTACGTCCGGGTTGAGTGAGTTGATTTTCTCCCGGGCGGATTGCGTTTTGGGCTTGTGCAGGTCGGGGGTGAAATGCAGGATTTGGCGTTGCAGATTGGACAGGTCGACACTATCCGCGTCCGTCAGGCCCAGCCGGCCAACACCGGCGGCCGCCAGGTACAAAGCCGCGGCCGAGCCCAGCCCCCCGGTTCCGATCAGCAACACCGAGCTCATGGCCAGTTGGTTCTGACCCGCATCCCCGACTTCCGGCAATTTCAACTGCCTGGCATATCGCTGAAGCTGTTCCGCGGACAATGTCATGCTTTCCCCCTTCAGTCGCCCTCAGCGGCATCCCGAAAAAAGGCCTCGCAGAATACTGGTTTCCGTCTATGCTGTGAAAAAAAGAAATGGCTAGGCAGGTTCCCGAACAGCCGAAACGTTCGGTCAGTGCATGAGGTTTGAATTGGAATAGTCCAGTTTATAGTCCAGGAAGAAATCCTTGAGTATCTGCCGGCCGGTCTCCGTGATTTCCATAAACTGCACGCCAATGCGGTATTTGTGAGCATCCACGTCCTCGCACCATGCCACGCGGGAAAAAATCGCCACTGGGATACAGCCTTTTTCCGTGGTGATGGAGGCATCGTGATTCATCAGCTTGTCATTGGCGTCTTCCGGGACCAACAGGGTGAGCAGCAGTTTCTGGTCTTTGGAAAGTTTGGTCGTGCTGATCATGGCCAGCCCTTCCACGCCCAGGTCATCTGAAACCGTTTCGAGCGCGGCGGAAAGTTTTTCCCGGTTGACCATCATAAATTGTACGGAAAGCGTCAGCGGAATTCTGGGATATCTTCGTCTCTCAGCGGAGGTTTCACCTTTATATATCGTGGGTTTCATGGGCGCCCCCCCCCCTTAGGTGTCAATCTGGATGATAAGCGCGACGTACGCCTCACCACCGCGAAAGCAACCGGCTTTCTCCCCGGCGAGACAATGTTATACCATGCCGTCCCCCGGGCGCAAAGCTTTTTTTGTCCTCTGCGCGGGCGCGCTCAGCGGGTTTTATCGAACAAAAGAAGAAAGCCGACGCCACAGCACCCCACGATAACGACCAAATCAAGCAATACCCAGAGAATCCTGTTATTCAGCATCATGCCCACCACCATCAGCGCCGCCAAGCCAATTAATGCCAAACCCATGCTGCTTTGCTTCATCCTGTCCCTCCTTGCCGGCCAAGTAGACCGACGACCTTCCCGCACCCTGCCCCTGCTTGCCAGGGTTTCGATTATGTCCCCG